>DQVL01000137.1 GCA_015661745.1 Thermoprotei archaeon
CTGGTAGAGATGTGGGCCAACCCTGTAAACCCGGTGTTTGTAGATCAACTGTTAACACAAGTGTATTTGTAGCTGTATCATATATTCTCATCTCAGCCAATGTATATGGTGTACCTAATGGAGTCAATACATTTACCCCAAAGTAATAATTATCTCCTGCTGGAGTAGTTGGATTCGATATCTGTACTACATCATGATAGTAAGTTCTTTGATATGTAGGGTGGACAGTTATGCTGAAGCTGCTAGAGTTTGCACCAAGTGTCACTGATATAGTTAATCCAGCCAAGTCAGTCCCGTTTGAATTTGAACATGCTTGAAATATGACGGGAGGCGCTACTGGGGATACTGTGATATCGCCTGGTAGATAGACGAATACTGCTGTACCTACTAATGCGAATAAAGCTAATATAGCTAGTATCGTAACTAGCCTATTATATCTCATGATAATAATATTATTAAATAAAATTTATAAATATCAATATAACGGCTTCATTACTTCTAAATTTAAAATCTATGTTCAAGCATATCTATCCTATTAGATAGTTTCCTATATCTTTCCTCAATCTCACTAATTTTTTCTTTAATATTCTTAAATTCCTCAGGTCTTTCTTGCGATTTTTCAATTAATCTTTTGGTTAACAATGCCTCCTTAGCTACGAATCCACTCTCCTCCATTGAAATTATCTTGTCTAGTATCTCTAGACATCTAGGGGTTAATAGTTTTCTGCATGCAGCCACTATAGAACGTCTTATCCTCTCTCCATCATTTATTGCATACTCTTTAAGTAGTTTGTATACCTCAATCTTATCGGGGAAATTCCCGAGTTGCTCTATGGCTCCCCTCCTTATATTCTCTGGTTTCCCATATCTAGTATATTCCTTAATTACATGGTATGATTCTTCATCAGCTATCTCCCCATATGCCCTTAAAATATATAATGTTATTATATTGGAGTATGATGGTGTATCAATATATTTCTTTAGATAATCCTTGGTTCTAGAATATCTTGATTTAGCCATTGATAGGAATGCAGCGGCTCTAACAGAGTATCCTTCCGATTCATCCTCTATGATCTGGATTAGGGCTTCACCTATCTCTTCACCCCTATAGTTTCCTAGGGCTTCGACCACCGAAGCTTTAACCCTTGGGTCGAGGTCAATTTTAGTTAGTTCGAGTAGCTTCTTCTTTGCATATTCAATACCTATATTACCTAGGGATTTAGCTGCTTCTCTAGCTATGCCATAGAATCTTTCATTTAGAATTACATGGTATAGTATATCTACAGCCCTCTTCGAAACCTCTTTGCCGAGCGCTCTTACCGACAAGACCTTCCAGTATGTAGAGTCTGACTCCAATATTATATGTTCATATGTGTCTATCCCATATTTTGGTGTGATCTCGGCGAAGAGTTTTAGATTCGGATCGATCAATACATACTTTGGTTTTTTAGTTGACGATATGAATAGGGTTGTCCTTCTATCATCCAATCTATATTTTATACGTTTATTCGAGCCATCAAGAAATTTAATCTCTATCTCGATAGGTAATTTATAGATATCGGGTGCATCATCACCCTGTTTCTGCTCAATATCTATTACTATACCTCCTTCAGACCTATTATATGTATATCTAACTTCAATCTTTGGATGTCCCGAGTTGTAGAAGAAGGTCTCGAAGAACCATTCATAATTTTCTCCAGTTACCTCCTCCAATACCTTCCTAAAATCCTCTGTATCTGCATTTGAATATCTAAATTTCTTTAGGAATGTCTTGACCACACGTCTAAACTTCTTCTCTCCAGTTAGATTCATTAACATGTTTAGGATTAACGCCCCCCTCTGATATACATGTCTATCGAAGAGCTCCTCAGGATATCTATATACTCTATATACTGGGGGCCTACTATATCTATTTCTATATTCAGCTAGATATGTATCCATGTCAAGGATTAGCATATATATGTATTCATCATTTCCAAGCCAATGTCTATAATATAGGTTATGGAGGAAAGATGCGAATCCCTCGTTTATCCATATATGGCTCCAGTCCCTACATGTAACCAAATCCCCAAACCATTGATGAGCCAATTCATGACTTAATAGTCCTTCAACCCTGAAATCCATTCTACTATGTTCATCCATTAAATAATTATCATTTATTATTGTGAGGGTTAGGTTCTCCATACCCCCAACTAAGAAGTTCCGTGCAGCAGCTTGCCTATATACCTTATATGGGTATTTTATGCCTATCCATTCATTGAAGAATCTCATTATGTCAGGGGTGTTCTTGAATGTAGTCTCGATTCTATCTCTATATATAGCTGGTACAATATACTCAAGCTTTATACCATCAATATATTCTTCCTGGATATACATTTCTCCAGCTATAACAGCAATTAGATAGCTAGGTATCCTAAACTCATTTTTATAGTGCCATATTCCCCAATCCCCCTCCTCCCATCTCCTAATCAATTCACCATTTGAAAAAGCCATCCAATTCCTAGGAACTTTAATTATCCCTTCAGTAGTGAATTTCATATTGGGTTCATCATATATTGGGAGCCAATATCTATTCCATATAGTCTCTCCCTGGGTGTATATCATCGGGATCTCATCTACAAAGTGGAAGCCGTATCTAGGCTCAACCACTTCATATGATACATTTACTTTATAAGTATGTCCAGCTTCCTTTCTTGGAAGCTCCAGCTTCAACTCTCGACCGTTATAGCTATAAACTATATCCATATCATCTATTAAGACCCTTTTTATATCCATGTTTACGGCGTCAAGAGTTATCTCGTCGACTCTCCTATTAAGTTTAAATGTAAATTCGGCTTCTCCAACAATATATCTCTCATTGTAGTGGACCTCAATCATAAATCTATAGTGTTGAATGTTGTAACTAGGTGTTCTAGGGAATCTAGGTTCATACCCGGGAAATGTAAAGTCTCTACCAGTTTTTCTATAAGCCTCTACCACCATATAATCACATATAATATATTCATATAGATATATTTGGCTGCTCATTGGGGTAAAATCATCATCTAATCAGTCGGTTGATCCATCTTCATCGCCATGTAAACTACCCCGTCTTGATGGATATGGTTTATCCGTTCCATCCTGGCTTCTCGCCAATACTCCATTTAGGGGTTTCA
>DQVL01000062.1 GCA_015661745.1 Thermoprotei archaeon
AGTATTCTTAACTGCATTTATAGCTGCAACTTTAGAAGACTCAATAACATCACCTTTATCTATAGACCCTCTCTTAGTCATCTCAATGGTCTCCGGTCTAAGAATTATTTTTCCACGTGCTTTAGCCTCCCTATATACAAAGTCTTTAGATGTTATATCTATCATACCCCTAGACATTGTAACCATAATAAATACTGTATTTAGATAGATATTAACATAGATTCCATATCTATAGAAAAGACTATATAGAGTTAAGTCCATAACTATATCGTGGGCTCAAAATGGTGAAATATATTTTTATTACAGGTGGGGTCTTATCAAGTGTAGGCAAGGGGATAACGACGGCCTCCATAGCAAAAATTATACAGTCGAGAGGATACAATGTAACAGCGGTAAAGATAGATCCCTATATCAACGTTGATGCCGGAACTATGAATCCATATATGCATGGAGAAGTATTTGTTACCGAGGATGGGGGGGAGACGGATCTAGATATTGGACATTATGAACGATTCCTATGTAAAGATTTAGGTAGACATAACAATATAACTACGGGACAGGTATATTGGAACGTTATAGAGAAGGAGAGGAGAGGCAAATATCTAGGTAAATGTGTACAGATAATACCTCATATAACGGATGAAATTAAAAGGCTTATAAAAGAAGCTATTAAGAGAGATGGTGCAGATATTGGAATTATAGAGATTGGAGGCACGGTAGGGGATATAGAGGGTCTTCCCTATCTAGAGGCTATTAGACAGATGAGAATTGAAGAAGGATATAAAAATACAATGTTTATACATGTAGGTTTAATACCTATATTGGATGTAACTGGTGAGCAGAAGACTAAGCCTCTCCAACATAGTATACAGGAGCTTAGAAGAATAGGTATACAGCCAGATATGATCATAGCTAGATGTAAATATAAATTGGTTGAGGAATCGATTAGTAAAGTGGCACTATATGGAAATATATCAAGAGACATGGTTATATCATCCCATACCGTCGAGAACATATATGAGGTCCCGCTAATATTTGAGGAACAGGGTTTAGGGGATAAAATATTGGATAGGCTAGATTTAAAACCGATGAAGTCTGATTTATCAGAGTTGAGAGAATATATAGAAAAATGGAGGGGGCTTGATAAAAACGTTAAGATAGCACTGGTTGGGAAATACACAAAGTTGAGGGATAGTTATATAAGTATTATAGAAGCATTGAACCATGCTGGAGTCGTGAACAATGTAAAGCCAGATCTAATATGGATTGAATCAACTGATATAGAGAATGGTAAAGTTAATATTGAGGAGATACTCTCAACGGTTAAAGGCGCTATAATACTACCAGGATTCGGTAAGAGGGGTGCCGAGGGTAAGATAGAGACGATCAAATTCCTTAGAGAATATAACATACCAACACTTGGTATATGCTTTGGATTACAGCTAATGGTCATTGAATATGCTAGAAACGTTATAGGGTTGAAGGATGCAAATAGCACTGAGTTAGATCCAGAGACACCAGATCCAGTAATAGATCTTATGAGTGAACAGAGGGGTTTAGATGAGTATGGAGGGACTATGAGGCTAGGAAGTTATAAGATTATATTGGAAGAAAATTCTTTAGCATATAAACTCTATGGTTATCGAGAAATATATGAGAGGCATAGACATAGATATGAGGTAAACCCGTCATATACCGATAAAATATTTTCCAACGATTTAAAGGTAAGTGGATATAGTTACGATGGAAGGATTGAATTTATAGAATTATCTGGGGATACACATCCATTTTATATAGCTACACAGGCACATCCAGAGTTTAAATCGAGATATTGTAGAGCATCACCGCTATTTAGTGGATTAATAGAAGCATCTCAAAAGGTTAGAATAAGAATATAGACTTTAATGACTCCAATTAAATTTAATATATTGATATAATGATTCATCTTGATGAAGATGATTAACTGGTGGTGATGAGCTATTGTCTACATTCGACCCTAAAAAAGCTGTGAAGGTCCAGAAGATACTATCCAAGAAAATTATTGAGAAGGATATGTTCATATTCCCACCTAGGAATGTAGCTGGTGTCGACCTAGCCTATATAGGTGACTATGCAATAGGCGTAGCCGTTCTAATGGACTTCGATGGACTACATATAATTGAAACTGCGGTTTCAGCACATAAAATAAACATACCATATATACCGACTTTACTTGCCTTTAGAGAGATACCGGCGATGGCTAAAGCCATAAAGAGGTTGAGGACTAGGCCAGATGTTATACTCGTAGATGCACATGGAAAGATACATCCTAGAAGGTTTGGAGCAGCGTCACACCTAGGTGTTATATTGGGTATACCAACTATAGGGGTGGCCAAGTCTCCATTATATGGATCAATATATGATGGAGGCAAGATAGTCGATGGAGATGACCTTTTAGGAGTAAAACTAAATAAGAATGTATATGTAAGTGTGGGGCATATGATATCATTGGATACTGCTGTAAAGATAGTGGAGAAGATGAGGCTATATAGGCTTCCTGAGCCACTTAGGAGAGCCCATAAAGCAGCTGAGAAAATAAAGAATGATGTGAAGCTCAGTAGGATATCAGTTGAAGATATTATGGGGGGTAAAATCTCAAACCTCAATCTATAGGGAATGGCTTGGATAACCCATGTATACCCCTATACCTCCCAGAATATGGCTTTGAAGTATTAGATGAGAGTCTACTCAATACAACATGTAAAAATCTGTCTCCCCTTCTAATTTTAACCGGCATAACCGATGAATATAACCCAACAGTCAATGCCCCCTCAAATCCTGCATCGACTATTGTGGGAGATAAAATAAGGCCTAGACGTGCAAAACTACTCCTAAGATTTATAAATCCCATTAGAGAATCAGACAATTTTATATATTCCTCAGTAGATAAAATAATGA
This sequence comes from Thermoprotei archaeon, assembly GCA_015661745.1. Taxonomy (GTDB): domain Archaea; phylum Thermoproteota; class Nitrososphaeria; order Geothermarchaeales; family JDFR-13; genus SZUA-1514. Next base: position 2,938 of record DQVL01000062.1, read on the forward strand.
ATTCACCTGGATCCACAATATATTCATCTACATATAATACTCTATATACATCATCTGGATTAGTCTCACCAGGTTCAAATACATCGTCATGGGATACTTTTCCTATATAACCTGAAAATCTAAGATCCACACCATTCTCCCTAATAGTATCTTTATACATAGGTTCAATCAATAGATCTCCAGATTCAATATACCTCTTAATATCTACATCACTAAGTATCAAGGCTTCCCACCGGGTAGCTCAATAGGTTCAATATATTTTTTATCTCCAAATCCAAATGTAGATAGATACCTATGTAGAACCTTGGGTATCTCAACCCTACCATCACTATCCTGATAATTCTCTATAATAGCTGTTAACGTCCTCTGAATCGCTATAGCCGTCCCATTTAATGTATGTACATATCCCTTTATGGGATGCCCTCTCTTATCGGTAAATCTAATATTCAGTCTATATGCCTGCCAATCCGTACAGTTACTCGCTGAGACAAGCTCTCTATATACTCCTTGGGATGGCATCCACACCTCCAGATCATACTGTTTAATAGCCAACCTATTCATCTCTCCACTAGCTATAACCACTACCCTATATGGAAGTCCCAATCCCTGATATAACTCTTCAGCATTTCTAATCAGCTCCTCATGATACTTTTTAGACTCCTCAGGATGGGAGAATATAAATTGCTCAACTTTATTGAATTGATGTACCCTAAATATTCCTTTCATATCCCTCCCATGGGCTCCAGCCTCCCGCCTATAACATGGACTCCATCCAGCAAGTTTGACGGGTAATTCAGACTCTTCAAGAACCTCATTATAGTATAATCCTGCCAATGACTGTTCACTTGTAGCGATTAAATATAGCTCCTCATCACATGTCTTATAAAGAGTATCTTGGAAAGCCTCGAAGAAGGCTGCACCCTCCATAACTTCACGTCTAATCATATGTGGAGTCTCAACCGGTATAAACCCTCTTCTAACTAGGTAATCAATTGCATATGCAGTCAAGGCTATATCGAGGATAACTAAATCACTGAACATATAGTAGAATCTTGATCCAGCCGTTTTCCCAGCCCTTAGAACATCCACTAATCCACTATCCTCACTCCAATCAGCATGGGGAATAACTTCATAGTCAATAAGTTCATAATCGATATCGAATCCCCTAGTACTTTCTATAAAACTATCTAGTAGACGCTCCATAACTTTAGGTCTACCCCAATATCTAAGGACTTTATTACCTGATTCATCCTCAGCCACAGGGACGTCATCAGAAACTATATTTGGGATCTCATTTAAGACCCTATTAAACTCATCCTCTAAAGACTTTAGTCTTTGAGACTTGATAGATATAACTTCATCCAACTCTTTAGCTCTATTTATCAACCTCTGCCTCTCCTCAGGAGAAGCTTTAGGCAGTGCCTTGGTCAACCTATTCTTCTCAGCTTTAAGGGAGTCCACTTCCCTCCTCAAAACCCTTATATCCTCATCCAACTTTCTAGCACGATATACTAAATTTACATCTATAAATCTTTTTCGGAGACTATCAACAAGTAGATTAATGTCATTCCTAAGATAATATATAATACTATACTGTTTCACACCCACTCACCAATGAGTAACCAACCATTCAACATCTAATATATTTATGAGATACACCTAACTTGAATATATAAGACTCTGTATACCGGATGAGGTGTATATATTGGACTCAACCGAGCCTCCACATTATAGAATCTCGAGGATAGCTAGAGAACTTGAATCCAAAGGTATAGATATAATTCATATGGAGATTGGAGATCCAGAGTTAGATGTAGATAGGAGAATAATTGATGCAATGTATAGAGCTGCATTAGAGGGTTATACACACTATGGATACTCAAAGGGGATACCCGGTTTAAGAAGGTCGATAGCCAACTATTTAAACGATAAACTGGGTCTCGACCTAGACGAAGACAATATATGTTTAACACCTGGGGGTAAAGTGGCGATCTACCTAGCCTTAAGACTTTTAAATAAGAGGAGGATAGGGATCTTAGAGCCGATATGGGGGCTATACTACTCATTCTCCAAAGTATTAAATCTTGATATAATTAACGTTAGAACCGAGTTTGAAGATGGGTGGCTTCCCAAGGATGACGCATTAAAACGTTTTGAGGATGTAGATTTAATATCTATAGTGAATCCATCAAACCCCACTGGAACTATATTATCTATAGATACCCAAGATAAAATAGTCGAGATAGCGATGGATAATGACATATATATCCTTGCCGATGAAATATACTTTGATTTAATCTATCGAGACATAAAATTTAAATCATTCCTAGAATATGGATATGAAAATACATTGTCAATATTTAGCTTCTCAAAAAACTATGCAATGACAGGGTTTAGAGTAGGTTTTGTAGTATCTACAAATAAGGAATTAATAGATAGGTTCTCCAAGTATATGAGGCTCGTTATTGGCGGCGTACCACCATTCATCCAGTTCGCCGCTTTAGAAGCATTAAAAAACAGGGATATAGTTGATAATAATAGGAGGTTCTATAGGGAACAGACTAGATATCTATCTGGAGAGCTGAAAAAACTCGGTTTTGATATGGTGGAGCCATCAGCCGGCATATATATATTTCCAAAGGTACCCAATGGAATAGATGGGGTCAAGTTTACCGAGAAATTATTAACTATTGGTAGGGTAGCAGTATCACCCGGAACGGGATTCGGTGACTATCCAGAATTTATCAGATTTACCACAGCCCTAAAGAGAGATAAATTAGCTACAGCTATAGAGAGGATTAGATATACATTAGAGAATATGGATTAGGTGAGCTACTCCTCGAGTGGAGTCGGGAGCTTCACGCCATTCTGCTTAGGCTTCTTGAGGGTAACCTGCCTAGAGCCTGAGCTTCACGACGTGTTATGGGCTGGCTCACCACAGCCCCTAACCGGAGCATATATCCCCAGCCAAGTTGAAAATATAAATCGATAAAGAGAATTATAAATCTAATATCGATTCATCCCAT
>DQVL01000089.1 GCA_015661745.1 Thermoprotei archaeon
GGGATGTGGATTAACGATAACATCAACATCTACAAGATTAAACATCCCCTCCAACTCTCGATACGTATTAAGAGTATCTTCATTAAAGACTAGATAGATCTTGGATACACCCGCCTTATATAGTGAATAGTAAGGAAAATATAGAAGTGGGTACCCATGAATATTTATGAAGTATTTTGGTATCTTAAGATGGTTCCTCAATCTACTTCCATAACCAGCGACTAGGATTATACCTTCCATATCCAAATAGTAATATACTATTTTTATCAATTAACATATAACTATTCACAAATAGTTGCTGTACCACATTAAAAGGAAAGTTATAGGTAATGAAGCCTATATCTTAGAGTGATGGGTTTCTCACCCTAGACACAAAATTGGATTGTTAATACTAGCTAGATCTATGGAGGAGAATGACTTTGAATACGAGGATATGGACTACCATCAAAAATACATCTGTAGCCCTTCCCATCAGCATCCTAGATATATTCTCTGGATACATTGTATTCCAGATACTCTATTTAATAGAGGATATTCCTCAACTACTAATTATATATCCAATGATATTGACAGCTAGAGGAGGGCTCAATGGAATCCTCACTGGAAATATATCTACTGGTCTTCACCTGGGCACTATAAAACCATCTTTTAGAAACAATACGGAGGAGTTCCACACCCTAGTAACCTCCATATTACTCCTCTCCATATACACAGGAATATATATCGGCTTCATATCAAATCTAAATCTATTTAAATCCGAAATATCTGCTTTAGATACGCCATTAGTCCTACTAACATCTCTTAATACGGTTGTATTAACAGCCTATATCAGTATTCCTATAGCAATGTATATAGCTGGAAAGACTTTTTATTCAGCATTAGATCCTGATATGATTCTTTATCCAATGACATCAACGATATCAGATCTACTATCCAGTCTAATATTTACATTAATATCCCTTGGAATATACCTCTTACTATATTCATATCCCTACATAGTTATAATCCTAACAGTATCTGCATTACTCCCAACCGCTTTTGTAGCAATGAAATATGGATTCACCGAAATAGGGAAAGATATATTAAAGGAGACATTCCCACTATTAACGGTGTTAGCCACCATCTCATGGATAACTGGAAATGTACTAGCACTGTTGATGGAAGATATAATTTTATATCCAATGATACTTGTTGTCTTCCCCGCATTTGCAACGTTGATGGGTGATGTTGGGAGTATTATAGGTTCCATAACAACTACGAAACTTTACCTTGGTGAATTAAAACCCAGGATAAATAATATAATTGAACTGGCTCCTGAAATACTGGGTTTAGAAATAGTGAATATAGCGGTTTTATCCATAGCCACAGGTTTATCTGCATATCTAACAATGGCCTCCATTCCAACTTTAATATCTATATACTTTAGACTATTTCTTGCACAGATCATTATTATGGTATTGTTATGCATTATAACTGTTGGAGTGGCATTTATAACATTTAAAAATGGGTTAAATGCAGACAATTTCGTTATACCTATAGAGACATCATCTATGGATCTCTTAACTATATCAATTATATATCTAACTATAACATTCATATAGACTTATCCATGGTTAAAATAAAATTATACATAACAAACAATTATTTTTATTAATGTGTCAAGAAGATTATATAGGCTCCTATGGGATACAGCGTACTGTACAGGGATAACTCCATGGGACTATGGAGAACCACCTAAAGAACTTTCAATATTAGTCTATAATGGATATATAAGGCCCTGTAAAGCAATAGATATAGGATGTGGAACTGGTAATACAGTCATATATTTATCTAAGATGGGGTTTGAAACTATAGGGATAGACATCTCTGGTGAAGCGATTAAGAGAGCATTTAATAAAGCATTAAAGGAAGGTGTAAGATGTAAATTTATAATTGATGATTTTACAGACCCCAATTTAATAGATAAATATAATCTTGAAAAAATCGACTTAGCCATCGATGTAGGTTGTCTCCATACAATATTAACTTATAACGATAGAATACAATATGTAAACAACTTAAATAAATTATTGAGAAAAGGAGGTAAGGTACTTCTTTGGAGCTTTACAAGGGGGTTCCCCGGACCACCTGGGCTTGACCCTGAAGACATTAAAAATCTATTTAGGGATAAATTTATAATTAAATTATCTATGAAGTTCTGGTGGCGGATTAGATGGGCAAGATTCTATATTCTAGAGAAAATTAGTTAATAGAAAAAGGGCGTTTTATATGCTAATCCAGAAACAATCCCATTTCTAAACCCATTAAACACGCGTTCGAAAATCATCTTCTTGTTGTTTGCAAGACCCCATGCGTGAGCGTGGGGATACATAGTGAGTGGGCGATTGTTTTAAATATTCCTATAAACCCTGGATTTTCTGGTATTTCCCCGTGTAGAATAGAGACTTGAGTAGCCCATGCCTTAACGATAGGCGTGGGATGGGGAAGCTGTGAAACCACCATATGAAGTATTGGCGGGAAGCAAGCATGGAGTGAGAGACCTCCATCCATCAAGATGGGACAGTTCACTAGTCATATCTATAGAGCGACATATCCATTAAAGACATCATGGAAACAACATATTTAATAAATAGGAGCCCCTGTAAATCATAGATTTTAAAATATTCAATAGTAGACACCATTAGGTATAGACATATTAGCTAAAGGATAATCATCATATATTTAGTAGATAATAATCATAATTTTGTAAAGGGGGGTTCATATTGAGCAAAGA
>DQVL01000151.1 GCA_015661745.1 Thermoprotei archaeon
CTTGAGTAGTCCATGCCTTAACGAGAGGCGTGGAATATAGAAGCTGTGAAACACCAGATGAAGTGTTGGCGAGAAGCCAGTATGGAACGAGGGAACCCCCGTCCGAAAGGGCGAGGCAGTTCACATGATTGGATTATATAGGAGTTTATGAAATAGCTAATATACATGAAAACCCATTTCAGAGGGAGAGACTTCCTAACATTAATGGATTTTACTAGGGAGGAAATAGAGTTTGTTATCGATACGGCCATGGAGTTTAAAAGGTTTTGGGCATCTAAAATTTCTCATAGGGGATTGGAGGGTAGGGTGGTCGGCCTATTATTTGAGAAGCCATCAACTAGGACTAGAGTCTCTTTCATGGCTGCACTAGCTCATTTAGGTGCTACACCTCTCCAGCTAAATCCAAATGTTATGCAATTATCCAGGGGAGAACCTATCAAGGATACTGCTAGAGTCTTAGATAGATATTTAGATGCACTTGTTATAAGAACTTTTGGGCAGGAGGTTGTAGAGGAGTATGCAAGGTATATGGTTAACCCAGTGATAAACGCTTTGACAGATCTTACTCATCCAATGCAGGGATTAGCTGATTTAATGACTATTTGGGAGTTTAAAGGTAGATATAATAGAGTTAAAATTGGTTATGTAGGTGATATATGGAATGTATGCCATTCACTAATGATTATATCAAGTATATTTGGATATGAGATGTATATAGCTAGACCAAGTGGATATGATGCTGATAAGAGAATATTAGATTTTGTATATGATGTTTCAAAGAATACTGGGGCTAATATCCAGTTTACAGATGATGTTGTGGAGGCGTTTAAAGATGCAGATGTTATATATGCCAATACATGGCATAGTATGGGTGGACCAGAGATGGAGAAGGAGAAGAGGTTGAGGGATTGGAGTGGATACCAAGCAAATACCGAGAATACTAGAGTGGCTAAGGAAGACTATATATTTATGCATTGCCTACCGGGGTATAGAGGTGAGGAGATGACCGACGAGATTATTGAGGGTCGACATAGCGTAGTTTTTGAGCAGGCTGAGAATAGACTACATACTGAGAAGGCTGTATTATCTCTTGTGATTCCATAGACTATGGTCTAGAGATGGATGGAGACGTTAAACATATATTAATAGTTGTCTCAATCTCTACATTTGCTTTTTGGCTATCCAGTGCTATGCTTAGACCTATATTCCCCCTATACCTTGATAACGTCGGCTTCACAGCATTTGAGCTTGGAATAGTACTTACAATTCCACAGCTCCTATCTATATTTCTCAGAGTTCCACTAGCTAGATACTCTAGGAGGATGGGACGCATCAAATTCCTTACACTGGCTATCCTACTCAATACAATATCAATCTTCCTATACTTCCTATTTACAAGTAAACCTATAATAACATTTATACGTTTAATACATACACTACCTATCGCCGCATTCGGCCCAGTTGCTATGGCATATGTCTCTATCATCACACCTGAGAAGGGGAGGGGCGGGATTATGGGGCTTTACCTAACATCCGTTGGGCTCTCAATCTTCCTGGGTCCCCTAGTTACCTCAGCCGTCACCACAGTAATGGATATTGAATATGTTTTTATATGGGCTTCCCTCCCAAGCTTCCTAGCATTTACACTTCTCATCTCCACAAGACGAAATAGCATTATAGATATTGAATTGGATAACGAGGTTATAGCGGAACCCCTTATAAAGGGGTTTAAAAGAATATTGAATTACAGGGGATTTATATTAATATGTTTATCAGCATTACTATACAGTATGTCGATGGGATTTATGAGGGCCTTCCTACCGCTATTCCTTAAAGACACATATTTTCTTGAGGCTAGTTTGATTAGCCTATTATACTCATTAAGGGGATTCTCAAATGTAATATCGAGACCATTAGCAGGGCATCTATCCGATAAAATAGGGGTTGGGATACTAGTAGTTACTGGACTATTTATCTCCGCCCTCACATTATTTGGCCTCTCCCTCACACCCCCAATAGAGTTTGTAGCCGTCTTACTAGCCTTATTTGGAGTATCATGGGGGGTTAGGGCGGTCTCAAGCATAAACTTTATAGGATTCTATCTAGATGAGAGGGATAGAGAGGTGGGTATGGCTCTATTCTATAACATGTTTGATATAGGGGTATCTATAGGTGCTATAACCACAGGATATCTACTAGAGTTATTCACATACAGCGAGATACTCAATATATTGGGTGGACTAGTATTATTAGCATCTATAATAACATTACCACTGGCAATTAAAAGATATTAGAAACACTATATATAATATCCAACACATAAATGACATTCTATTGGAAATTATTATGAAGATCACTAGGCTTATATGGGTAGATATAGTGAGCCCAAAACAAATAATAATTGAATGTACATAGGTTTATATTGCTATAGATGTTCGTTCGACTGATAAAGTTCCAAATAGTTCTTGACCAAATAGTATTACAGCAGAATTACATTAGTTATACTCTTTACGATGGAGATCCGGATAATGCCTTTGTATAGATTTATTTGGAGCGAGCCAAGATCTGTCTATATGATGATAATGCCAGGATAGATAGTGTGGTAGACCCCCTATCCAGAAGTTGAATAAGATGTAAATCCAACAAAATAAAACCTACAAAAGCTAATTAAATGTTTCTGTATTTC
>DQVL01000122.1 GCA_015661745.1 Thermoprotei archaeon
ATAATATCCTACTCCAGATCCCGCTAGGGGAATCCTTAATTTATCTGTAAATATATAGATTGGTCCACTCCCGCCAGATAATGGTGAGACAACCGCCTCTGAACCATATACATCTTTAGCTGCTCTCATTGCATATTTTATTATAGGTTCATTCGGCTTTGTATATCCCGAGGGATACATCGAGTGGATCTCTATATCAATATCTTTAAAGCCATTTTCAGTGAGATAGTCGGTGAATATTTTAAGGATTTTATTTGGGTTCTGACCCGGTAATGGTCTAATATCTATTTTTACACCTGCCTCTGAAGGAACTATCGTCTTACTCCCTTCACCTGTATATCCACTGTACAATCCAGCTATGTTTAAACTTGGCTCGGTAACTATTTTGAGGAATGCTTCTTTAGGGGTTAGTCCCCCTACAAATGAGTCTATACCTAAGAGGTTAAGTAGGTCGCCCATCGACTCATACGGGAATTCTTCAGCCATCTCCTTGGCCGTCTCTAAATACTCTTCATCAATATCCCTATAAATATCTTTAAATAATATCTCTCCATCACTCCTCTTCAACTTACTTATTAACTCGACAATCTCTAGGGCTGGATTGGGGATTATGGGTGCATATCCACTATGTACATCGGTTTTCAACCTTTTAAGCTTAATCTCTATATATATCATACCTTTATACCCTAATGGAAAGCCAAGGCGATTATCTGGTCTAACATATCCAGTCTCCCAGAGCCCAGCATCACCATATATCTCATTCCTATATTGACTCAATACTTTATCTAATGTCGGGCTACCAATCTCCTCCTCCCCCTCAATAATCCATTCTATCGAATAGTTGTCTCCATACTCTTCAATGAATAAGTCTGTAGCCATTATCCTAGCAACTATATTCCCCTTATTATCTGCCACTCCCCTCCCATATAAGTGGTTATTAACTATAGAGAGTTGGAAGGGTGGATAATCCCATAATTCGAATGGTTCAGCCGGCTGTACATCATAATGATTATATATTACAAATGTTTTACCTCCATCACCTATCCTAGCATGTATAACTGGATTCCCATCAACAGCCCAGATATCTACCGAATATCCTCTCTCCTCAAATATATTCTTAAGATATTGAGCCGCCTCCTCAATTTCGTTTACAGGAGCGGCTGCAACAGTCTTTAACCGTAGAAGATTATCAAATAGTTTGAGATAGTTATTAAGACGTTCATCGATTATTGAATCTAGTTTCTTCATCAGAATATAATGTATATATGAGTCAATATAAATCCCGTATCTTCAATTGAATATTTCCAGATTACAGTCTTAAGTGATGTAAACAGGTTTTCATATGGATCTACATATAGTTTACATAAATACACTGGAAGAATCTTTCTATCCACATTATGACTATGGAGATACTGGATATCCCACTGAATATAGGAGTAGTGGAAACTCACCATCATTCAATTGAAATATTGTTGATAATTCATCATCTATAAAGGCGCCCATACATACAGTGGCTAGATTCAATGCTGTAGCAACTAAATAAATATTTTGCCCAATATGACCTACATCCTCAAGTACATATCTATATGCTCGGAGACCATATTTCGAATATGTCCTATCATATACCCCAACTACAAGAATGTTGAATGCAGACTCTAAAACCTGACTCTGCTCTAAAGAAGCTTTATACACTTCATATTTAAAGTCTCCAGACCTTATCAACTCTAGGGAATGGCTAAACGGGTTATAATGATATATTCCCTTATCAATCAACTCTACATTATCTATATGTATAAAAACCTCTGGGCTATTTAATGCACCTGCGGTTGGGTATGTCCTAAGTGGATACCCATATTTATATCCCTGGACAGCAGCTACAAAATATATAAATGTGGAGAATACCTTGAAATCAATAGATTTTGATCTATATCTCCTGATACTCCTCCTCTTTAACAACGCTTCTGATAAGGGCATCTTAAGAAGTTCTTTATCTGGCTTATCCAACTCTATAATACCTTGGTAATCACCCCTTCTCTTGAATCCAGGACTACCTCTACCCTCCAATTCAAATCTATATGGGAAGGGTATCTTGGACGATATATGATAAGCTAGACCAGGGTCTCTAATGAAGATCTCAATTATATCTTTCATCGTCGACACAATATATAAAATATAATTTGTGTAGATATAATCAATGATTTATAAATCCTCTTCCACGAAGTTATATTCAATACATTATATAATTTAATAATTCACCCCTTAAAAGGGGTATTAGATTAAAGGTTATTTCCAAAATATATCTGGGTTTATTACCTACCATTTCCCATAAAGGTATCTATCTAGGGTGATATAATGTCTTCCTTCCGATATGCCGAAGAAAGTATATCAATGTATAAATCTATAACTAGTAAGTCATCTAAACTCTATAGAAGAGCTGTTGAAGCAAATCCTGGTGGTGTACATAGTGGATTCAGGTGGATGCATCCATATCCATTCTATGTAAGGAAGGGTTCTGGACCATATATATGGGATGTCGATGGAAACAAATACATAGATTTTATAATGGGTTATGGAGCTCTCATAGCAGGGCATTCTCCTAAAGAGATTGTAGAGGCAATAAAAAATCAGGTTGAAGAGGGTACATTATATACTATGCCGTTTGAACTCCAGATTGAGCTTGTCGAGGAATTGGTTAAGCGGTATCCAATGCTTAAAGGGTTCAGGTTCTCTAACACTGGAACCGAGGCCATCATGCATGCAATTAAGATTGCCAAGATATATACCAACAAAAATAAGATTATAAAGATTGAAGGTTCATACCATGGGGGATATGACCCTGTTAAAGTAAGTGAGTTTGTCAGGCCAGATCAATGGGGGGATGAAGATAGGCCAAACCCCGTGGTCTCACCAGGTGTACCAGATTTTTATAGGGAGGATGTATTGGTAGTGCAATATAATGATATAGATTCTTTAGAGAAGATTATATCTAAATATGGAGATGATATTGCAGCGATGATATTGGAGCCGGTTATGATGAATAATGTAGGCTTCATAGAACCTCTAGATAATTATCTAAGGAAGGTAGAGAAATTATTGAAGAGAAATGGAATTCTTATGATATTGGATGAGGTGAAGACTGGTTTCAGACTTGGTTATGGGGGTGCCACAGAATATTATGGATTAAATCCCGATATTGTCGTCTTGGCAAAGGCTCTAGGTGGTGGAGTACCGATATCAGCTGTCGGATTCACATCAGAAATATCTCAGGTGATATATCCAAATGGTAGATATGTATTTTCAGGTACGTATAATGGTAATCCATTAGTAGTTGCGGCGTCATATGCAAATCTAACCAGGATATTAACTAAGGAGGGACATAGACGTTTATTTAAACTAGGTGAATATTTTGGTTCTGCTGTGGAAGATATAATTGAAGATCTGAACCTTGGAATATTAATTTCATATATTGGACCTGTAGGTGCAATCCATTTCATGGGTTTCAAGCCAAGAAACTTTCGGGATGTCATGCGAAACTATAATTTTAGGGGGTATAGGGAGAGTTGGATTAGGCTATTCTTTAGGAAGGTTCTACTTAGAGGACCTATAGATGGAGAGCCATACTTCATCAGTTTAGCCCATGACACAGATATATTAGATGAGTCTATAGAGAAGATACATGATTCATTTAGAGAATTGAGGAGGGAAGGATATATCTAACATATTCTTTATATATATTATTCAATTTGTTTCTCCATCGCTATCATGCTTGTCACTATATCGCCGATATACCGGTATATATTAAAGACGGGATCTTATGTAATACTATAATATATAAAATTTTATTAATTTGTTATATAGAATGTATTACACGGTGTATTACATGGGTTCAAAAGTCATATCTATAAGGCTTCCAAAGGATTTGGTTAATAGGATGAGGCGGTTTGAGATAAACTGGAGTGAAGAAATAAGGAAATTCATTGAAGAGAGGGTGAAATCATATGAACTTCTAGAATCTATCCAAGAAATAAAATCTAGAGCTAGAAAAAGGAGGGTATCAATAGATTCAACAATCCTTATTAGGGAAGATAGGGATTCAAGATGATTATTTTAGATGCTTCCTTTATAGTTAAACTGATTTTGGAGGAGGAAGAGTCTGAGGAGGCATGGATGTTTATCGAGGAAATTGTTAAGCAGGGAGAGGAATTGGCCACCATGGATATAGCCATAGCAGAAGTATTGAACGCCAT
>DQVL01000029.1 GCA_015661745.1 Thermoprotei archaeon
AGTAGTTTAACCATCTCCTCCAAAGCCCTTGAAGCACCTAATATACTCTTAATCTCAATCCAGTGGCCGAGGAGCATTATATCGATCAATGTAGCCAATTCCCAGAAGAAGGGTTTCCCCCTCAACCCAAATATTACCAATGCACTATATAGGTATGCGGTTGTAATAGCTACACCTATTAAAACCATCATACCAGGTGTTCTCTTCCTAAGCTCATCAGTTAAACCTTTGAGGAATGGGGTTCCACCATATACATATATTAATGTAGCCAGTATGAATAGAATATAACTTTGAAATTGTATCTCAAATTTGAAGCGGAGAAACTCCTGTATAGTTGGGTCGAGAATTAAAATTGGTATAGTCAATAATAGGGATATAAAGAATCTTTTTCTATACTCTTCAATCATCCTACTATGATGTTCATGACCCATTGGATGGGCATGTTCTATATGATCCTCCTCTATATGTACATGTCGATGGTGCTCTATATGATGATCCATATGGCTATCATTATGATCTTCATATCTATATGTAGTCATGGACATATATTATTTGGTAGTAACCACTATAAAAATTTTTGTAATGGTTAACAATAGAAAATATATATAGATTATTATGGTAGAGGGGTAGGGAGAAAAAAATTATTTAGCGGGAGATCTCGGGGATAGGTGGCTTCCTATATACATGTATAGCTATTGAAACAAGGAATATCACTGTACTAACCAATATAGTAGCTGCACCAGCATTTACATTTAGATAATATGATGCATAGAACCCTATCAATCCACTTACCAAGCCTATAGATAGGCTTAGAAGTAGGAAATTCTTTGGTCTCTTACTAACTAGATATGACGATGCAGGTGGCAATATAATGGCGGCTATCGCTGGGATAGCCCCTATCGACATGAAGGCTGATACAGTTGTTACAGCTAGTAGTATTAGATATAGATAGTGTATAACACCAGATCTTATCCCTAGCGATATAGAGCCTAATGGATCTATCGAGTAGAGTAGGAGTTGCCTCCTAAATAATACTACGAATAATCCAATGGCTATGGCTGAGCCGACTGCCCTCCACATCATCTCAGTGGATACAGCGGTTACATCAGCGAATAGGACGTCCTCCAACGCTATATTTACACCGCCGATGTTAGAGATTATAATAATTGCTATAGCCAACATAGTGGTGAATGTAATAGCGATTACTACATCAGCCCTCAACCTGGATACACGCTCTATAGTACCTACTGTGAAGGCTATAAATAATCCGATGAATAAAGCTCCAAGATAGAAGTCTAACCCGATGAGGTAGGCTAGTAAGAGACCTACAATAGCGCCATGACCCAATGCATCACTAAATATTGACCAACCCCTTAAAACAGCGAAGGATCCGACGAGGGAGGTGAGAGCCATCAAGACCATGAGTGTAGTGAATCCCCTAACTAGGAATCCATATTTAAAGGGCCGGAGTATTGGGTTATCGAATATCCCTGGATCTGACTCAAGCACCAATTCATCTACCTCACCCGATAAATATGTATATATTAGATTGGTATTCCACTCCATCATCTCAATATAGGATGTTACACCCTCTTCATAGGATAGGGTCTCTACAAATATGTAGCCAACCGCCTCTACACCGGCCTCATCAGCGATGGTCTCGATGACCTCCCTCAATGTAGTCCCCTTCTCCGAATACTCAATAAATAATGTGTATACACCACCACTCAAGACATCCTCAAACTTCTGGACTACCCAGGATGTCGCTGGCTCATATACTCCTGCTGTACCAGTTATATAGCCCAAGACTTTAAATCCATATCTATCTGCATAATATTTGAGTGAGTCCCTTATACTGAATATAACTCTATTCTCTGGCGGTATCTCACCAACCTTTTCAAGGATCCAGTTATGGAGATTCATCAACTCATCGATATATATCCTTGCATTCTCCATATAGACCTCTCTATTTATAGGGTCTAAATCACCTAATAACCTACCTAACCTCTCAACAAATACAACTGTATTTAGTGGATCCATCCAGAAATAGGGGTTCTCATCGATGGATTCTATGGCGTCCCTAAGGAAGTCTCTAACATTTAATATTCCCACTCCCTCTTTAATCGCTATTGCATACTGTCCTATAGCCTCTTCAGATCCATATCCAATATATATGAATAGGTCTGAGAGCCAGATCTTCTCCGAGTCTCTAGGTGTCAACTCATATGTAGAGACATGCCTATCATATAACACTAGACTCTCGACCATACCTAAGTCGCCTACTACATTAGATACTATGTCGGAGAGGAATGGGAATGTAGTCACGATATATAATCCATTATTTGACGCAGCAACAGGTGAGACCGTTGAAAATGTTAATAACCCTATCACCAATATATATAGGGAGGTGAACCTCATATCTTAACACCTCCATATGCCTTCTCAAGATATTTATCATTCAATATTTCTTCGGGTTTTCCATCGGCTATGACGCCTCTGTTAAAGAGTATCAATCTATCGATATATCCAGTTTCGGATAGGTGATGCTCAGCCAACACTATTAATTTACCCCTCCCAGCCTCCTCCCTCAACACCTTAAGGACTACCTCCTCAGAGATATAATCTATGGATTCGAATGGCTCATCAAGTAGGTAGATCATCGGGTCTTGAGCCAATGCCCTAGCTATGAACCCCCTACTTAACTGCCCCCCAGAGAGTTCAGATACCTTATAATCTATATAGTCTTCCAACCCAACCTTCTTTATAGCATCTAAAACAATCTCTTCATCTACCTTGGAGAACCTCTTGAATATCCCTAGATATGGGTATCTACCGAATGAGACTAGATCCCATAGCGTTATAGGTGCATATATATTGACATCCATTACCTGAGGCACATACCCAATCGCCTTCCTAATGTCTAGATCTCGATATGGATCTACACCTAATACCTCGATCCTCCCCTTGACAGGCTTTAACAGTCCAACAATAGACTTTATTAAAGTTGATTTACCCCCTCCATTCGGACCCATTAAGAGTATAAGTTCA
Organism: Thermoprotei archaeon; assembly: GCA_015661745.1. Classification (GTDB taxonomy): domain Archaea; phylum Thermoproteota; class Nitrososphaeria; order Geothermarchaeales; family JDFR-13; genus SZUA-1514. Next base: position 3,049 of record DQVL01000029.1, read on the forward strand.
CCCTTATATAGCTCCATGGATAAGCCTTCGAATATAGGCTGTGAATCCCTATTATATGTGACTGTTAAATCATGAACCTTTACATATGTATTCATATCCATCTATATAGATAATTTTTTAGACTTATTTAAACTTTTTTGATTCATCTAAAAATTTGATACAACCCCTATAGAATAGATAGAGCTTCTCAATCGTATCATCAGATAGGAAGTGTTCAGCCAACTCAGCCTCTATATTAGCCCTCTCATCATCCACTCCAACAGCCCTAAGAATCTCATATATACGTCTATGCTTACTAGATATTGATTTGGCAAGCTCCAGACCCTCCATAGTAAGCTTTGGACTCCTATACTTCCTATATTCAATATATCCCTTCTCCTCAAGCTTACGAAGCATATTAGTAACTGAAGAAGGCTTAACACCCAATATAGATGCTATATCAGATGGGGAGGCAGATCCATATACCCTCTCCAACTCATATATAACCTCTATATAATCTTCTTCAGCCATAGAACCAAACATCTTCTTAAGCCTATGAGCCTTCCTAAGCATCTCAATCCTTTTATCTCTCATTACAACAGATATAGGATATACAAATATTTGAAAGAGAATATTATACCATAAATTATCTTATAAAGACTATACAACCACATCTTACGAATAGAATGGGTATATAAGTTAGAAACAGACTAAATAAGGTTGACAAGATAGAATAGATGAAGTTGATATAGATAAACTGTTTGGTAGCCGGGGGTGGATTTGAACCACCGACCTCCGGGTGTCTCCCGGAGATGTTATGAGCCCGGCGCGCTGCCTGCCTGCGCCACCCGGCTAACCATATTCTATAGATATTCTGTATACAATTTTAGGGGATACATTTTATATATTTTACATCCATTTAAATCTAAATATCTTTCAACCCTACTTAGTCTGTTTTTAACGCTTGACTATTAATATGGATTAATATTGCTGGGGAATATTATTTGATGGTTGAAGATAAAAAGATGTATTGGGTCATCTCCTTTTTAGGATGTAGATTATTGGTATTATGGCTGTAGCGATTATGATTAACTGGTATAACCCCTTGAACTCATCTAT
>DQVL01000104.1 GCA_015661745.1 Thermoprotei archaeon
AGTTTTAATGCATTTATTAGCCCAGCTAATATAACGGTTGCAGTTCCCTGTTGATCATCGTGCCATACAGGTATTGATAACCTCTTCCTAGCCTCTTCTAATATATAGAAACATTTAGGTTTTTCAATATCTTCTAGGTTTATTCCTCCAAATGAAGGTTCTATATACTTTAGGAATTGAATAAGTTCATATGGATCTTGGATGTCTACAGAGAGAGGAATTGCGTCAACACCCCCTAGATATTTGAATAAGAGGGCTTTACCCTCCATGACTGGAAGACCAGCTGCTGGGCCTATATTACCTAGTCCCAATACCCTAGTTCCATCACTTACTATAGCTACTGTATTACCCCTATTAGTATATTCGAATGATCTATCTTCATCCTCCATAATCAATTTTGAGACTGCAGCTACACCCGGTGTATACCATATATCAAAGTCTTGTAGACCCCTTATACTACATTTCGGTATTGTCTGGATCTTCCCTCCATAGTATCGATGGAGATGGGGGGCTAACCTACCTGGTCTCTCCGCTTTCTCAGTTAATTTCTCGATATCCTCAACCACTTTCGACACCGTATTTCTAAATATTTTATATTCATTAAATGGTATGGAATAATAGTATAAACAGTATATTTTAGAGATTGTAAGGGGTTGTAGGAGTTATATATAGATATTATAGACATGTTTTTAACCAAGCTTCACAATAAAATCCTCTAATGATTTACTTCTCTTAAGTAGTTCAACCGTTTCTTTGAACCCATATTTATTTACAGCTTCATAGAATATTTCTAGGAATATCATCTGCCGTTCATCTTCAGGTCCACACCCCCTCATATTAATAAACAAGTTGTATGCCTCATCTAGGCTATATCCTTTTCCGATTAGGTAGGCTATAGCAACAGTTCCTGTCCTACCACAACCGGCTCTACAATGTAGATACACCTTCTTACCACTTGCTAATGACATATCTATATTCTCAAGGGCTTCACCAATTCTTGAGATCGGCTCTACGTCAAAGTCTTCTATATCTAGACAGATATTCTCTATATCTCTCCTTCCATAAGGCTTGGCGCCACAGTCTAGAGAAATAATAATATCTATATTAATATCATATAACGGTATCTTACCGGGGCCTACATATAGCCCCTTATATATTTCTACAGGCATATACTCAATATTAAAGGATTATATCGTTTATATAAGTGTGGTGGATGTAGATGGATGAGAAGGTGGGTATAAATATTCCCAAGTCTCTATATAGCCGGATAGCTAGATTAGCTGATGAACTTGATGTTAAGGATGTAAATGTATTTATTGTGGATCTTCTTAGAGAGGCGGTCTCTAAATATGAGGAGGAACTTAGTTCCAGCATTGTATTGAGTGAGGATGAGGTTGAAAAGATTAGGGAGAGGCTTAGAAGTCTAGGGTATTTGGATTGACGGTGTAGTTATATGGTCTCAAGACCTCATGGAGGGCGTCTAATTGAGAGAGTCATTCCTCAAGATAAGGTTAATGATATCCTTATTGAGGGTAGGGAGTTTATCCAATATGAAGTGGATGATATGAGGTATCGAGACCTGGAGAACATCGGATTTGGGGTATATAGCCCCTTAACAGGGTTTATAGATTCTGTCGAGCTGGAATCCATATTTAAATATATGAGACTCACCAACGATCTTCCATGGACACTACCTATAATTCTCGATATTGATGAATCTTTAAAGTCTGAGGTTGGTGTAGGAGATACTATACTCCTTAAATATAGGGATGTACCAGTCTCCCTACTACATGTAGAGGAGGTATATTCATTCGATAAAGTGGAGTATGTTAGGAATATATTTAAGACTGATGATCCAAATCATCCTGGTGTAGCTGAGGTGTATGGATATGGAGACTATCTAGTTGCTGGGTCAATCGAGTATATCCCATTATATAAAGATGGTTTTGAAGATTATTTTCTAAAACCTAAGGAGACCCGGCTCCTGTTTAAGATGAGGGGTTGGGATACAGTAGTTGCATTCCAGACGAGAAACGTCCCTCATCTAGGGCATGAATATGTGCAGAAGACTGCATTAACATTTGTTGATGGGCTCTTTATAAATCCTGTTCTTGGTAGGAAGAAAAAGGGTGATTTTAGAGATGATGCAATTCTTGAAGCATATAAAACCCTTATAGATAATTACTATCCTAGAGATTCTGTAGTGCTTAGTATAGTAAGATATGGTATGAGATATGCAGGTCCTAGGGAGGCGATCCATCATGCAATTATGAGGAAGAATTTTGGGGCTACACATTTTATTATAGGCAGGGACCATGCAGGGGTTGGAAACTATTATGGGAGGTATGAGGCTCAAGAGATTTTTAGCGAATTTCCCGATCTTGGCATTACACCCCTATTCTTTAAAGAATTCTTCTATTGTCGTGGATGTGGGGGTATGTCGAATGAGAGGATATGCCCTCATAAAGATGATCTAAGGCTATATATAAGTGGTACAGACATTAGAGGAAGTATATTAAGGGGTATCCGGCCGCCATCTGAGATGATGAGGCCTGAGGTCGCCGATAAGATTATGGAGTTTGGTGATCCATTTGTCAAGTAATAATCTACGTGATTTAAGAGGTTCTAAACCACTTATAATCCTTCATTGGGATGCTGATGGACTCGCCTCAACCTCTCTATTAATTAGGTATTTGGATCTTAAACCATCTCTATATATACCTAGGATTGGATTCTACAAACTTGATTATGATGAGATACTTAAGTTTAGTGGATATGACTCTATAATTGTTGTAGATTTCGGTGTTAAGACTGAAGATATTGAGTATCTTCGGGATCAAGTTGATGTCGATATTTATGTATTGGATCATCATATACGTAGAGAATCTAGTAAGGTACATATATATCCATATAGGGATTCTAATGACATGTTGTATCCATCAGAATCAATTATGGTTACAGAGCTTCTAGGTATAAAGCCTAATATATTGACTGTATTGGGATTTGTAGGTGACTTATTTAGTAGGGCCTTGGATAATAGGTATTCACATGTTTTATGGGGTGAATGGAATATATATGGATTTACATATGGAGATCTTAAGATATTCGTGGATCTTATACAGTCAAACTATGTATTTATGGATAGAGATGGTCTTAAGGATGCGGTATATAGACTTATACAGACAATTGACGATCCATATATTATTTTAGATGTGAAGTTATGGAGGGAGAGATATATAGAGATGTATAGAGCTATCAATAGAGCCCTAAACATAGATCCTAAATCATATAATGGGCTTAAATTTATAGAGGTTGATGAAAAATTGTTTTTAACATCATATATAGGCCGGTATCTAGCTGAAAAATATAGGGGTGAATACATCCTTATAGGTGTACCTAATTTGATAGCTGGTTATTCCCAGATCTATCTAAGAATCTCAGGTAAACCTAGAAGAGGATTTACAGAGCTTATTGAAGAGCTTAATAAAATGGATGTATATGCTGGTGGAAAGGATGATGTTTTAGGCGTCTTTATGGACTCTAATCTGTATCGGGATGTTTTAGAATATATAGTTAAATGGCTTGGGTATAGGATGTAGATATAGTTTAATCTATACAGCTATTATATATTCTCTAAAGAGGTGTGGAAATAGATGGTTGGCTGTAGAAAGGGTTTTGTTGTGTGGTTAACCGGTATACCCGGGTCGGGTAAATCAACAATAGCTAAGAAATTAAAGGAGGCTCTGGAGTCGAGGGGGCTATGTACAGAGCATCTCGATGGTGATGAAATTAGGCCTTGGCTAAGCCCTGAAGAGGGCTTCTCTAGAGAGGATAGGATTAGACATTTGAGGCGTGTGGCTTTTGTATCGCATCTACTTGCTAGGAATGGTGTTATCGTCATAGCTTCATTTGTCTCACCATATAGGGAGACACGTGATTTAGCTAGAGAATTGAATAAGGGTGTATTTATTGAGGTATATGTAAAATGTCCTGTTGAAGTAGCTATCGAGAGAGACCCTAAGGGGTTATACAAGAAGGCTTTGAAAGGTGAGATCAGTAATATGACTGGTATCCAGGATGTATATGAGCCTCCTCATAATCCAGAGGTTGTAGTGGAGACTGATAGAGAATCGGTGGATGAGTCTGTCAACAAAATAATTGATTATCTAGAGAGGTTTGGATATATATAGGGGGTCGAGTCTAATATGCGTAGACGCCTCTTTATATTTGGTTTAGATGCGGGGGCTCCAGACCTTATATTTAATAAATTCATTGACTACCTCCCCAACTTTAAGAAGGTAATTGGTAAAGGTGTATATGGTAGATTGAGGAGTTGTGACCCACCTATTACCGTCCCTGCATGGATGGTTATGATGACTGGTAGAGAGCCGGGTGAATTAGGTCTATATGGATTTAGACATAGGAAGGAGTATAGTTATAGTGAGATATCTATACCGAATAGTGGATCTATAAGGTATCCCCGTATATGGGATATACTGGGTGGTGAAGGTTTTAAGACATTTGTATTGGGTGTCCCCCCTTCATACCCTCCATATAAGGTTAATGGATGGCTTATAGGATGTTTCTTAACGCCTGATGACAGAGTTAGATATACATATCCACTCACTCTAAAGTATGAAGTTAATAAGATTGTGGATAAGTATATCTTTGATGTACCTTTTAGGAGGGATGATAGGGATTGGGTTCTTGACAAGATTCATGAGATGACCAATATACATTTTAAAGTCGTGGATTATATGATGACCTCAAAGAATTGGGATTTCTTTATGTATATGGAGATCGGTTTAGATAGGATTCAACATGCATTCTGGAAGTATATGGATTTAGGCCATAGGAGATATGAATATCATGAGAGGTATTCAAAGGCTATACTTGAATATTATATAGAGCTTGACCAGTTTCTAGGGAAGATAATTGGAGATGCAGGTGCTTCCGATATATTGATTGTATCGGATCATGGGGCAAAGAAGATGGATGGAGCCTTCGCAGTTAATCAATGGCTTATTGATAAGGGTTATCTAAAGCTTAAAGGGGATGTTAAGCCAGGGTCTAGACTGTCACAAGTTGATATAGACTGGGGAGATTCAATTGCTTGGGGTTGGGGTGGATACTATGGAAGAATATTTCTAAATATTGAGGGTAGGGAGGAGAAAGGGGTTATATCACCTAATGACTATGAATATTATCTTAATAAGCTTAGTAGCGAGATCAAATCGATTAGAGGCCCATCGGGTGAGTCATGGAGGAATTTAGTATATAGACCCTCTGATCTATATCATGTTGTTAATGGTTCACCCCCCGACCTCATGGTTTACTTTGATGATCTTAACTGGAGATCAGCAGGTACAGTAGGTTATGAGACACCATATCTTGAGGAGAATGATACAGGCCCCGATGACGCGGTTCACGATTATGATGGTGTGTTTATATGGTATAGCGCCGATGGTAGATTGAATAACTCCATTGAATTAGATGATATATCTATATATGATGTATATCCAACAATCCTTAGATACTATGGTCTAGAGGCTGAAGAAGCTATTGGTACACCTATTGAGGAGGTTTTAGTAGGTATAAAATAGAGGTAGTTAGATTTATCTATCTCTATATGTCTTTAGAGATAGCCAAGGCTTCTAAGTCTATTCTTTATCTCCTCTTCCTCCTCAGGTGTATATGCCTCCTCCTCTTCTCCAAGAGTTTCTTTAACAATGAATTCTAAGAGTTCTTCTGGAGATTTAAATTCTCCCTGGCTTTCCTCTACAGTCTTTACAAGGAGTTCATATACATCTTTAGATATCTCGATCTTTACTTTATCACTCATAATTCATCAAAAATATATTCTATACTATCATCAATATATAAGCTATATCTAAATCAGTCATCTACGTATAAATTTAATGTGGAAAATGTTTGGGGTTACAATAAATAATATGTGTTGGAGGGGTTAATTGATGAAGGGCTCTAGTAAACTGATTATTTTTCTTATAATACTTCTTATACTTGGTGTGCTTGCCTTAAGTGTTATCCTTAGTCAACCACCTGTGGAGGATGCTGAGGAACCTGATGTTGATGATGAGTCTGTGTTTGAGCCGCCGGTGGAGGCTGATACAGATGGGTTGGAGCCTTATATAGTCGGTGTATTTAACGGTACAGTTGACGATGTATATCTCGATGGAAATATGTTATACCTCACTATACGTGAGAGTAATGCTGAGTTGAATAGGAGCTGGCTATATATCTATGTATATGATTTAATTGATGAAGTCTTCATCGATAAGATACTCGTTACTGAGGCTCAATATGCAGAGATACCTATATATAGGATTCTAGATATATCGGATGGAAAGGCATATATATACACGTGGGTAGGTGGTGGTAGATCCTTCATCCCTTTGATAGACCGCTTCTCCATTTCTAGTGGAGGTGAATTTGAGTTTAAGGTTGTCGATCTTGGGGGTGTGGGGACTCCATATACCTATAGATTGAATATTGGGCGTGGACTTGGGTCTGAGTATGGTTTATTAACTACATATGAGGTTCTAGATGGAAACAGGTTTATATTGAGAGTATATGACCTAGACTCGGGTGTTCTATATGTTGAGTTTGATAGAGAGTTGTATGGTATAGAGGGGTTAACCGATTTAGTTAATGTATATTCATCTATTAAAGAGGGTGTCCTGACAGCTATATTCCTAGGTTATGAAGCTGACTATGATATTGGTAGGCTTAGAATATATAACGTCATTATAAGATTCGACATACTCGCTTCAGAATTAAATATTGAGGTATATCCAACTAGGATATATGGAGCATATGGAGGTATTATGGGGGCCACCGCTTATGTAGATGATAGCTACTACTATCTATTTACAGCCTACGAGTTATATGGTGAGTCTGGACCAGTCTATATATATGATGTGGAGTCGAGAAGTCTTTTAGACGGCTCACTACAGTGGGAATATCAAGGGAATTTCACTCCTAGTGAGATGAATAGAAGTGCATATATATCCTCATATGTCGATGATGATATATTCTATGTATCATGGATATTTATAGCTGGATATAGTTCAGGAGAAGAACTCTTTAATCTACCCGGATGGGGAGCCATGTATGAGAGGCGAACCCTTTTAATATTTGTTGGGATGGTCTATGAAGGAGGCGGTGGATTCTATAAGGTGGGTAACAAGTTATATATTCCATGGATAAAATATTCAAGTGGTTCAGGTATTGAGGATCTTATCCTCTATAATATATCTCAAGATGGTGTTGAAGATGTATATAACTTATATGGTTCTGGATATGAAGGATCTAAATTTGTAGTATTTAACTCTAAACTATATTTAATTGGATACGAGTTGGATAGTTTTGGACTTGTAACTAGAGGGGTTATATTAAGAATTATATAGAGAAAATCTATATCTCATGTTGTGGGTGTGTAAAGTGGGTTTAAAGATTATCTATACTACAATAGGTAGGGATGATGCACGTGAATTTGCTAGGAAACTTGTTGATGGAGGGCTTGCTGCATGTGTGAATATAGTTGATATACACTCTGTATATAGGTGGGAAGGGAGTATATATAGTGAGGATGAATCCCTCTTAATAATTAAGGTTTCGGAGGAGGTATTTAATAAGACTTATAAGTATATCCTTGAGAATCATCCATATGAACTGCCTGAGTTATTAGTTATATCTCCAGATAAAGTCTTTGAAAAATATGAGGACTGGGTTATAAACTCCTGTACCTATGAATAATTTTGTAAAAAAGATTTGGTTAGTAGTTGCTTCCCTTAGGAATTATTATATCGTGGGGGTGTATCTCATTATATCCATTTGGTAATATATATCCAAATCTAGCTTTATCCCATAGTTCATATATATCCCTAGCTCCTACATATCCCATGGAAGCCTGTAAACCCCCTATAAGTTCTCTAATTAGGTCTTTGACAGCCCCCCTATATGGGACCCACCCCTCAACTCCCTCATCTACTTCTTTGGATGGCTTGGAGTATCTATCTAGATCGGCTCTCTTACTCTTGGCTCTTGCACTCCCCATACCATAATATTCTTTATAGTATTTCCCATGGATAGCTATGAGTCTACCTGGACTCTCCTTAGTCCCGGCAAATAAATTTCCTATCATCACAGATGATGCGCCCGATGCCAATGCTAATGCTATGTCGCCTGTATTTTTAATTCCTCCATCTGCTATAACAGGTATTGTACCATGTAGACCCAGCTCCTCCAAAGCCTCCGATGCCTGTATTGTTGCATATAATGTTGGTGAAGCCACTTTAGTTACAACCCCTGTTGTACATATTGATCCACTGCCTATTCCAACCCTTAGACCAGCTATATCCTCGATCCTAGTAAGTGTCTCTAATACTCCTTCTTTAGTCCCCAGATTCCCCGCTATAACATCTGCGGATACATTATTAACTATCTTTTTAGTTGCTTTGATTACGTTTTCATTGTGGAAGTGGGCTACATCGATAACGAGTATATCTACATATCTATCTAGTTTCTTTGCCCTCTCAATGTCATATGGTGATATAGCAGCTCCAACAAGTAGCCTACCTTCTTCATCCCTACTTGCCATTGGATATTTACCTCTAAGCTCAAGATCCTTGATTGTGATCAAGCCCTTCAATACCCATTTATCATCTACAATAGGTAGTTTCTCCACCCTATGTCTCTGCATAAGTCTCTTAGCCTCATCTATGGAGACCTCAGTATTTGCTACGACCAACCTATTTTTCGGGGTCATAACATCACTTACCGTAACATTCCTATCTGAATACCTTACATCCCTCCATGTGACTATCCCAACCAGTCTATCCCCATCCTCAACAACTGGTAAGCCATGTATATCATAAGTCTCCATAATTTCTACAGCTTCTGAAACTGTTGCCTCGGGCTTTATAACTATTACATCCCTTATAATTGTAGACTCTGCCCTCTTAACCTTTTTAGCCATCGAAACCTGTTCATCAACACTACAGTTTCTATGTAATATACCTAATCCACCTTCTCTAGCCAATGCAATAGCCAATTCTGATCCTGTAACGGTATCCATAGGAGATGATATAAATGGTAGATTAATTGTATATCTCTTAGATGCCTTCGATCTGAGATTAACCTCTTTAGGCTCTACATATGTCTTTCCTGGCAGTATAATTAAGTCGTTGAATGTATATATGGTATCTATTTTTAACAGTTTATTTAAAAATCTCCCCATTTAAACCACCTAATTTAAAATATTTATAATATCTATTATGAAGTCGATATATTAACTTTACCAATATAGGTATCGCGGAGAATATTCAATCGGTTGCGTGTCACACCTCAAATAGAATTTTATTTTGTTTCCTAAAAAAGACCTATAATGTAATGTAAAACCTAACATCAACTCTACTAAAAAATTTTATTAGGTAAATTAGAAGTCTGGATTAGGGTGGGGGCAAAGCTTTAACTATAACTGTGGGAAGTCTCCGTGCGCAAGCGTGGGGTAGTTCACTATCCCTTCATTATATGAGGTGATATGTCTATAATAATTTAAAAAATATATATTGGAGAACTTAATATTTATAAATTATATATATAATACCGGGGAGAGATATGAAGAATAGGCGAGACTTTATAAAATATTTATCGGCTGTAGCATTAGCCTCATCCATATATCTTATGGTTGACACAAAAAAGGTTGAGGCGTCATCTATTCCAATAGTTCAGACAAATGAGATCCCACCTCTTCCCTGGCCATATGTAGAGTTGGATGTTGAAGAGGTTAGAAAACTTGGTCATCTGGGATATTACGCATTTGCATGTAGTGGAGGCGCGTTCTGGGCAATTATTATATCACTTAGGGATAAAGTCGGCTATCCATATACTCTTCTCCCCCTCCCCTCTATAGATGAGGTTAAACAGGCTGTTAAAGAGAAGGTCCATATTAATGTCCCACTTATCCATGGAGAGGGTGGTGCATTTGGATGGGGTAGTTTATGTGGAGCCTTAAATGGTGCTGGCGCGGCAATATCTATGGTATCTGAAAATTGGAAGGAGATTGGTAAGATATTATTTAGATGGTATGAAACATTTCCATTCCCTAGTGATGCCAGTAATGAATATGCTGTTAATCATCAGTTCTTGGTTGAGAAATATAAGAGTGATAAGCCCCTCCCCAGAAGTGTAAGTAACTCAGTTTCTTGTCATGTATCTGTCTCTAGATGGTGTGTTAAATCTGGTTATGCTAGTGGGTCTAAAGAGAGATCTGAGAGGTGTGGTAGATTAACAGGGGATGTAGCGGCTATGGCTGTTGAGCTCTTAAATGCCGATTTAAGGGGTGAATTGGATACAGTAGCTAAACTTACATTTACACCTGAGACCCTAGAATGTAGAATATGTCACTATAAAGGTAAGGATTATGAGATGGGACAATTCACAAGAGGTTTTCTCCAGTGTGAGTCTTGCCATACTGATATGAGACCTCATATATCGAGTAATACATTAAATACTGCATTTGATGTACCAATAGGTACATGGTCTCTACTTGCAGCTGGTCTAGCTATTGTCGGTACTGGTATACACCTGGGTAGGAAGATGCTAAATAGTAGGAAGGGTGGTAAGGGTGGAGAGAGTTAGGGTTTTGAGGCATGAACTAACATTTCGAGTTCTACATTGGGTTATAGCCGTATTAGGTATAATACTTGGTATAACTGGGGTATCAATATCAGAGTATCTGGATCTTCCTATTATAGATATGGGGTTAGCTAGAAATATACATATTGTGGTTGGACTATTCTTCGTAGCTTTTTCATGGCTTTTTCTATATATCTTTATAGCTAGTGGGGAATATAACTGGGTTAGTCTTAAAAGATTGGGTTATGGATTTGAGTATTTAATGCATGAGATAAAGCTATTTTTCAAGGGTGAGCATATAGAGGAACCTATAAAATATGATATTGGGAAGCGGCGGTATATAGAGAAGGTCATACCTACAGAGATACTTTCATGGTGGGGTTGGTTCTTAACAGGTCTAATTCTTATATCTACTGGTTTGGCCCTTATATATCCTGATGAATTGATGTTTATAAATAGATTCTGGAGTTTCCTTATCCCTGATCTTGGGGGTGAACCGACTGTAGCAACTAGGCTAGTCCATCTATTTGCAGCCGGCTTCTCTCTAGCCATCTTTATAGTACATGTATATTCTAGCTGGGTATACGGACTAATAGGCTCCATTATCCATGGTTATAGGATGGAGAAGGTCGTTAAGAAGAAGTCTAGGAAGAAGGTCGTTGTCTATTAGAATATTCATCTTTATTTTTTTCCTGTCTAAACATTGGGTTCATGTAGTTTGATAACCGGTTTGATTGGGTCTCTCCACTCTGTAGTCTCTGATATGTTTAATTAGACTTGGGTTATTAACCTTGGATATTAGTTTCTCATCCGCTGTATAGAGTATAGCCCTCATTATATGGGCGATAGCAATGTAACTTGCATCGTATATTGTGACTCCATATTTTAATGCTGTCCTTACACTCTCCCTTAAATACTCCCCCTTTAAAGGTATGTCTAGAAATTGATATGCATGTAGAACCTCTCCTATCTCATTTATTTCATCCTCTCCATATATGCCTGAGTAGCGGAGGGCGTTCAAGACTTCATAGTAGATTATGTTTGGGACAGCTATATCAATTACTTGATTAACATAGTCTAACCTTAATCTATCCGCCTCTCTATAATATTCCTCCTGTATAAACCATTTAACCACTATAGATGCGTCTGGGACTATTACCTCGACTCTCTCCATCTCCTAATCTCCTCTACGGAGCTCCAGCTTACTCCCCTTCTCCTAAGACTCTCTGTAACAGTTGATGCCCATAATAATCTCCTCCTATCTATCTTCCTCTTCATCTCCTCCTCAATCTTTCTTGCTATAGCATCTCTAATGACTTCACTCCAGTTTATATAGCGTAGTTCATCCATCATCCTCTTCATCTTATCATCTATCCTAACTGTTATAATAGGCATTATCTACACCTAATATACATTTATATACGCCTCACGTATATAAATGTATATACAAAACCCGAATAGAGGATACAGAGTAGAGTTGGATCAACAGATCCCATGGAATAAATATTTATAGATTAGGAAAATCTAGATCAATTAAATTTTTATCTTTTCATTGCTTGCAAGACCTTTTCCGAATGGGTGGGGATACGCAAGGGGGGTGGGTAGAGAAGGTAGTTTTAAATATTCCTGTAAACCGAGAATTTTCTGGGATGTTTCCATTGAGAAAGATGACCTGAATAGCCAATGCCTTAGTGAGAGGCGTGGGATGGGGGAGTTGTGAAACCCCTAAACCCCCGGATGAAGCATTGGTTGGGAGCCAGCATGGAATGGGGAAATCCTATACGACGGGGCGGGGTAGTTCACTCTTACTTTGTTCGTTGGATAGAGTTGTATCGGATATATATGGAGTTATTGGTCAGGGACTCTATCTTTAATCATTAACTCATTCTACCGTCTTCTCATCATCCCCAATAATATTTAATAATAGCATTATTCAACATATTATATTTCAATCATATATCAAAATATATTCGTCGTCTGATATTATGTAGCGGGATCTTTATCTATAGCTTATGTATCACTGTTTATTTATTGTTCTTGTCAAGTCCCTCTTATACAGTATAACCATCTACTGTTGATAGGAAGGATCCTTATGTTAATCCCATAGTCATACTATTAGTATTTATAGATTTTGATCTATAATCCTCTCTATATATTTGAAAGCTAATCATATTTGAATATGGTGAAGGAACTTTATATCATTGTCACTTCTAGATGATGAATCTCCAAAAACGATTTAACTCTATCGATGGGAGGCCATCATTCGTAAATGTGGAGGAGTTTACTAGGGTGCACTAGTAA
>DQVL01000006.1 GCA_015661745.1 Thermoprotei archaeon
AATGATGGGTAACCCGCTGGCTTAGGCCTTCGTGGGTTCAAATCCCACCCCCCCCACCACCTAATTAGCTAATGAAGAACGGATCAAATACCAGTTAAAAACCTTTATATCTTACCTTCCTTACATAGTTTTCCATTATTCGCTCAAAACATAATTCACAATAATTTACGATCACTATTTTAACTCCGTTGTATAATAAAATAATTAATTTGGGTAAGATATGAAGGTTTTAATTGGTATTTGATCCGTTCTTCATTAGCTAATTAGGTGGTGGAGGGGGTGGGATTTGAACCCACGAAGGCCTAAGCCAGCGGGTTACCCATCATTTAGATCTTGAGCCCGCCCCCGTTGGCCAGGCTAGGGGAACCCCTCCTAAAATGTTATCCATATATTCCTTTTCCACATAACATTTAAAATTTATTTGTGTGTTGTTCACTAAATTTTAGTTGGTTAATTTGTTATTCTCTTAAATTTTATTCCTACTTTATTCATTTGATTTGTATATAGAGTAAATAGCTTTTTATCTAAACCATATTCTTCAGGATAGTTGATACCCTCCGTCCTAACTAAATAGCCTTCAAGAGCCATTATAGTAAATCTAGAGAGATTGAAACCGGTTGTCTGCTGCATAGCTGTAAGACCGGTTGACTCGTCATAATATTTAACATTGACGTATTTTACCATCTTTTTTCCCTTCCAACCAATAACCATGGTCAAAACTTTGTCCACAGGATCTGTACCTAATTTAATGTTTATCAATGATGCTAGAAACTCAACGGGTTTTACATGTATATTTCCTAGGGGAATAGGTTCTTTCGATAAGAGGCCTAGATCCCTTATCAACTTAATCTGCTCTATATGTCCCACCCACCTAAGACTATATTCAGCCATATAGGGAACATCCTTAAAATTAAATAAAAGACTTCTTAATCCATCAGAGAGAAAGTATTCATATCGTCCTTCACCTGGAAACTCGATTATTCCCGTATCTTCAAGTGGATCTAAATATATAATCTTACCATTAACAACTTTTCTACTTTTACGTATATATATGCCTAGGTAGCCGATAGGGCTCCAAGTAATATTTGTCTTTAGGGGTTTCCCCTCTGGGTTCTGTGGCATACCACCACAGTAGATCTCTAACCTATCTAAACCACCAAGCTCTCTATATATTGCTCCGGACAATACTTGAACCATCCCAGGAGCCACTCCAGCATATGCTATAAGAAATGACCTGCCTATATTAATGGCTTCCATTAATTTTCTGGGGTCCTCACCACTAAGGGATGTAGCATCTACAATATTGAATCCTTTACTAATCCCTGTATAAACAGAACGAAAAGCGATAGGTCCTGGTAATGACGAAGATATTATATTTATCCTGTTCTTGAATTGAGAGAGCCATTCATAGTCAACACCCACTTTAACCGTATCAACATCTAAATTTCTCATTAGCTTAGCAAGAGATTCTCTACTTACATCAGCAACGATAACTTTATAACCTTCATTAACTAGATCATATGCTGTTGCATAACCTATTCTCCCCGCACCCCATATAAGAACATCATACCTCATAATACCACTGGTAAAAAATTATTGTTAATGAATCTATGTAAATAGAATTCTGGTGCCTGCACTTCCTCCGTTTAATATAGCCTCAAGATCAGAGATGTTTGTAGATATAACATAAGTGGGTATACGATACTTTTTTATAATATTTAGAGAAGTCATATCAAATAATGGATAATTACCTGCAGCCTCAGCCTCTCTACTCAATATTTTTATTAGATCATCAATATGTATTTCTTTAAGTTTCTTAGAGTCTTTATATTGTGATGGATCCTTATTATACACTCCACCAGCACGGGTAACGTTTATAAGTGAAAATCCGGTTTCTCTTGAAATAAAAGAGGCTACAGCATTAGTTGAAAATCCTGGCGAAAGACCGCCTAGTACGACAATCTTATTAGTTGTATAGATAGCCTCTAACGCTGACTCAATAGATTCGGGAATCTGTCCATATACATTTGGATATAGGAGGTTAATAAGTATTCTAGCATTAAGTCTAGTAAAGCCTATTCCGAGTAAGTCAAGACTATATTCACTAACACTTGATTTAGACCTTAAAACATCTAACCAATATCTTAAGGTATTTCCTCCTCCACAGACAACAGCGAATCTATATCTATCAGCATAATTCCTTAGGATATTTGCAAAATTCACAAGGACCTGAGAAGAGCCTTTCTCAAAAAGACTTCCAGTAAGCTTTATTACATATCCCTCACTCAAGATGGTCATCAATTACAAGTTATTAGAAACCATATCTAAAATTTTACATATGAATAGAGAGACTAGACATAAGAATGGAGACATCAAAAAATATAGAATCAAAAAAATACTTGAAGAAATAAAAAACAAGAGAGGTAGAGGAACAGAATTAATAAGTCTATATATACCACCTAAGAAGAGGATATCCGACGTAATTAACTACCTACGTCAGGAATACGCAACAGCAGAAAACATAAAGTCGGATACAACACGAAAACATGTTAAAGATGCAATTACGAAAGTAATAGAGAGACTCAAGCATTATCAAACAGCTCCAGAAAACGGTTTAGTTGTATTCTGTGGAGCGATCCCAGTATCTGGTCCAGGTACTGAAAAAATGGAGATTTATGTATTGGAACCGCCAGAACCGATAAATATAAATCTCTATAGGTGTGACGACCATTTTCATACTCAATATATAGAAGATACATTAAAAGAGAAAGAATTGTATGGCCTCGTTTCTATTGATACAAATGAAGCAGCGATTGGAATCCTTGAGGGGAATAGACTAGAAATATTTGGTAAATACACTTCGGGAATACCAGGTAAACATAGAGCTGGAGGACAATCAGCAAGGAGATTCGAAAGATTAAGGGAAATGGCTGTACATCAATATTATGATAGAGTGGCAAGACATTTGAATCAAGAATTCCTAAGAGATGATATATTTTATAGATTGAATGGCATAATTATAGGAGGCCCCGGATTCACAAAGAATGAATTTCTTGAGGAAGCAGATATAGATTATAGACTAAAGAAGAGGGTCATAGCTGTCATTGATACTAATTATGCTGGTGAAGATGGATTAAGGGAGCTTATAGAGAAGGCAAAAGATATAATGTCTGATATAAGATTTATTAGAGAAAAGAAATTTATCGATGAATTTCTCAGCAGACTAAGTAGAAGACATAATATGGTAATCTATGGCTTAAAAGAAGTTATAAACAATATCTACTCTGGAGCATATGAAGCACTTCTTATTTTAGAGGATATTGGGATGAATTATTTATTGTTTAGATGCCCAAAATGTGGAGAATCAAAAGAATTTATACTAGATCAAAAAGATGCACTTAAATTGGAATATAGACCTCCCAAGTGTGGAAATTGTAATGTAGAAATGTCGCTAATTATTAAAAAAGACATCATTGAACACATTGCTACATTAAGTGATGAATATAATTTCGATGTAATTTTAATATCAAGTAATACTGAGCATGGGAAGATATTTAAACAATTCGGTGGTATCGCTGCTCTATTAAGGTATCCAATTTCATATTAAATTTGTATAACTGAATCCTCCACATTCAAAATTTGATCTGAAAAATCAAGTTGAATTATTCTATGCATAGCTTTAAGATCTGAATATGCTGGTTTAAGAATGGATGGTGCAACAACCTTGGATATATAATCCTTCTTCTTAAGCCCATTTTTCTCTTTGTATTTCCATATTAATGAATTAAATAACATGATTTCATCAAAGATTTCATTATCAATATCTAATTCAAAAGCTTCTGGAAATGTTTGATTTAGGATATTTCCTCCATATAACTCCCTCCAGATATAATCAGTGACAAATGGTGTTATAGGATGGATAATCTTGAGTATAGCCTTCAATGCTAAATGAATGGTCGCCATAGCAGATGCCACCTCATTCTCTCCAAAGGTAGAGTCAGCATTATAGAGTCGTGGTTTTACCATTTCTAGATAATGAGAGGCAAATATTTCCCATACGAAACGTCTCAACTCCCTTATTGTTTCAAACGAATCTAAACTAGAAAATTCTTTATCTGCCAATTTAATTAAATTATTAAGTCGCAAGAGAAGATATTTATCAACTAATGTAAGATCTTTAAGTGATACAGATTTGCTCATATCTGGAAAATTAGATATGAATCTAGCTATATTCCATAGTTTAGTTATGAAATTCCTTGCTGAGATTATTTTATCCTCTTTATATAAATAATTATATCCAATTTTAGTCTCTCCCGCAGCCCACAATCTAAAAGCATCAGCTCCATATTTGTCAATAACAGGTATAGGTTCAACAATATTTCCTAAACTCTTGCTCATGGGCCTCCCCTTTTCATCTAGACCCATACCTGATAATCTCACATATTTAAAAGCTGGCTTATTCGTTAGTTGATAAACTCTTAACAAGGTATAATAAAGCCATGTTCTGACTATATCGATGCCTTGGGGTCTTAACGTCACAGGAAAAACTTTCTCAAAAAACTTGTTATCTCTTTTATATTTGGATATATAGAGACAGCTTATACTAGAGTCCATCCAAGTATCAAAGGTTCTTGAATCACCCACAAACTCCGTATATCCACACTTTTCACATTTAGAAAATGGCGCCTTTTCTTTCCAAGGTCTATAGTATCTACCAGGTTCAGGTATATGTGGATGCCCGCATTTTTTACAATACCATATTGGAACTTCAGTCCCATAAAATCGATCCCTTGATATAGCCCAATCTATAGATACTGAATTTATCCAGTTAATTAGCAGTTGTTTATGAAAATCAGGAATGAAAGTAATTTCATCGATAAGTTTTAAAAGAACTTTTTTATATTCAAGCTGTTTAAGATAGAGAGCTTTTACAAAAATAAACTCTACGGGGTTCTTTGACCTCCAGCAGGTAGGTATATTCTGATCTATCCATTCCATCTTCAATATATATCCCTCTTTTTCTAAATCTTTGACTATCTCTTTCCTTGCCTCCTCTGATTTTAAACCCACATATTTACCGCTAAGCTCATTCATCGTTCCATTAGGTGATATTAAGATCCTAGGTGTGAGATTAAGTTCTCTAAATAATCTAACATCCTCAAGATCACCAAAGGACGACAACATCATCATACCCGATCCATACTCTGGATTCACAACTTTGTGGGGAATTATCTTGACTGAGTAATTATAGATAGGTATTATAACCTCCTTATTTTCTAAATCCTTATATCTATCATCGTCTGGATGATACAATACGGCTGCTGTAGCACCTATAAGCTCTGGTCTTGTTGTAGCAATCACAACATGTCTTGAAGGATCCTCTTTAAGTGGAAACTTGATATAATATAACTTCCCTTTTCTCTTAACATATTCAACCTCAGCTTCTGCAATAGGAGTATAACATTCGGGACACCAGATAGTAGGTCTAGAATCTTCATATATTAAACCTCGTTTCCACAATTCAATGAATGTAGCTTGAGTCAATGCCCTATATTCAGGACTGTCTGTTTTGTAAGGATTCAAAAAGTTCGCTGTCATTCCCATTCTACGTACAACGTCTAAGATGTACCTTTCATATTCATCGAGTTTCTTACTACATAAATCTAAGAAGGTTTCTCTATCCATTTCTCTAGCTTTTATATTGTATTCTTTCTCAACCCTTAATTCAATAGGAAGTCCGTTCCTATCTATTCCCATTGGAAAATAGATATTATAACCTTTCATTCTGAAATATCTAGCAAAAAAGTCAAATTGTACATAATGAGCTGCAGCCGCTATATGCCAAATCCCACTTGCATATGGAGGAGGGGTATCTATTGAGAATATTGGTTTGTTTTCATCCCATTTGGGTATATATATATTTTCATCCATCCATTGCTTTAGAAGGAACTCTTCTTTCTTTATATCCCATCTTTTCTCTTTAAGCTTTGGCTGGAACCGCTTCATACATATCGCACCCAGATCCCATTCATCTTAATTCTTTACTTAGATCTAAGATAAAATTAATATATGGAGATAAAAGCAAAGAAAGTCATTATGTACATAAGATACTTCTAATAAATGTTTTTTACTAAATAAAAACTTATTAATCATATTTTTTTAAAAGTATCTTTATAAATCCGATTTATGTGTTTTATTTAGTTCTAATTAATTTATTTACTAACAAATTTAATAATAGTGCTAAATTATCTATATATTATATATAAATGCTAGCAATCTATTATATCACCTAAAAAAGATTTATTTCCATCCAAATTATAGTTAATAGAAGTCTTGATCATGAAGAATTTGCATAATTAAGTTTTATAAAAATCAATTGGATCACGCCAAGATATATTATCAATAAGACGGTCATGAGAAAAGGATGATAAGGGGAGTCTTGTAAGAAATGCATGACTCCCAAATATATCCTCATTAAAATTATTCCTAAATTAAAACACAAGTATTATACTTCCTCAATAAAGATTTGTGTAACATTAAAGACTGAGTAAATAGGTAACCAATGAGAACCCTTGATGTAAATCCATATTTATCCTATATTATTTAGTATTGCTTTTAAAAATCGATAGATAGACAAATTTTCTATAGATAAAGGTGAGTATTAAAATAATAAGGGTATTGGTCCGCCCGCCCCGATTTGAACGGGGGACCTGCCGGTTACAACCCGGAGATCCTGAGCCGGTATCTGCTGTATGAGCACCGGCTAACTGGTGCGCCCTATCAGGCGCAGCACTACAGCCGGCCGCTCTACCACTGAGCTACGGGCGGCTCACAATATTTTTTATTCAAGGACATTTTTAAAGTTTCTTGAATTATTGAAACCACACTCTTGAAAATTAATACATATAATTTGTTCGAATTTAATTGGATCTATTTTTGAAATCATTGATTTAGTTATAAGATTAAATAAAACAGATATAGTAATACATCATCTTAGTCAACTTAAGAAGAGTTATATAAAAACTTCATACTCTTGTTTCATAAAGAAATCATGTTAAACTTTAATAATCAAAAATGTTAACACATTCTTTTTCAGTAATTAAATTATAATATAGCGCCCCGGCCGGGATTTGAACCCGGGTCCACCGGCTCGCAGCCAAATAGTCGACAGGCCGGTATGCTAGCCGGGCTACACCACCGGGGCATGTACAACTTTTATAATTCTTTAATTAAGATATTTAAAGATTTCTGTAGAGATGATTTTAAATTACCACAATCTAAATAACTATACTTTATCTGTAACGAATAATGATGGGAACATATCAAAGGTTCTAATAGACCGATTTAACATACCAAAAAATAACAAATGGAAATAATAAAATTGATCGTAAAATATTCACTTTAGATATTAATTAATATGTGAAGAAAAAAATCTATCTGCTATTTATATATATTGAAAAAGATTTAACTTTATCTGTTGGTAGTCTTGGAAAAATTTTATTGAAAAACGGAATTTATGTATATATTGGTTCTGGAGGGAAGAATGTTTATAAACGTATAGAGAGACATTTTAAGATGAGAAAAAGAGTTAGGTGGCATATAGACTATATTACTACAACAAAACAACCTTTTATGGCATGGATAATTGAAGGTGGGGATGTATCAGAGGTTTCGATAGCAAATATCTTAATGGATAGATACTTCTATATACCTGGGTTTGGAGCGTCAGATTCGATACTGAATTCACATCTATTTTTTCTTAATAGCATGGAAGAAGTCATAATGCTTAAATCCTATTTGTCTGCTCTTGGTTACCAGATCATTATAATAAATAAAACTTATGATCCCCACAAATTAAATTGAAATAGAATTGAGGTAAGAGATTATAACTTGAATTTTAATTTGATGGGCCCGGCCGGATTCGAACCGGCGACCTCCCGCTGGAGGGGAAATCAGTCTCCGGGGTCATGGGGCTTATCAGCCCTACGCCATTTTGTGGGCGCGCTGCCTCTACGCCACGGGCCCATGTCTATTACTTGATGGATATAGCGACTAGCCTAATATTGATGATTCTGTTATGGTTCTTTAAATAATTTATCAATTTTCTATTAATATCTCGAGCTGCCTTATTGGAGCCAATCGCTACAGTCCTTGTATCGATATGTGATGATTTTCTTATTACAATAGATTCTTTGGAATTAAGCACTAAATTTCTATTTCCGTGAGCTAGTATATAGTCTTTAATCTCTCCAGATGATAACTCAACTAACAATATGGCATCATCTTTTTTAATTAGAGACTTGAATTCAGGAGACAAATCCGTAACTGCTTTATCAGCTTTTACACCTATAATACAATCCCCTCTTGGAGTTAAATAATCTTCTCTTGTTATTTCTAAAGTAGTTTTATGAGTTGCTTTGATATTAGGATGCCCATAAGCCCGTATATATTCTACTTCACATCTAATCATTATCCCACTCTTTTAAGGGAACAAAGGCAACCGGAAACAATTTATTTTCGTCAATTATATTCCCTTTTCTAACGAATAAATAGAGAGATTGATGGAGGGGAGGGCCTATCGGACATAGAAGCTTACCTTCATCTTTGAGTTGATTAATTAAATATTTAGGGGGTTTTGACGCCGCTGCAGAGACTAATATTTTGTTATATAATTTATATTTCATTTTAGGTGGCCATCCCACGCTACCATCTCCTAATATGACTGTTACATAATCATTTAAACCCACTCTATTAATATTTGACTTTGCAAATTCATATAATTGTTCTACAAATTCAACTGTATAGATGTGACCATCACCATTTGATGTCTTAATATACATCCCAATTAAAGCTGCTTGATAACCACTTCCAGCGCCCACCTCCAAAATTATATCATTTTTATCAATTTCAAGAATTTCCATTGCATACGCATTCATATGTGGAGCAGATATAGTCTGGCCAGTATCACCTAATGGGGCTGGAGTGTCTTCATAAGCATATTTCTCATATCCTTGCCACATAAAATCTTTCCTGTCTAACCTAAGAAAGGATTCAATATATTCCCTTCTTTTTAATACACCGGATTTTACAAGATATTCTACTAATTCTCTATTGCTGTTCATTCCACTACTCCTTTAAATAAGCTGTAGAAAGCATTTCAAGTGGGCGGGCATCTATCCCTATTAGTTCTTTAATACCTTGACTTAAGGATATTATTTTACTATACTCACCGTGTACGACGTAGACATTCCTGAGTAAATGTTTAAGTTTACCGACAAAACCCATCAACTGTCGTCTGTCACTGTGGCCGGTGAATCCATTAAACTTTTTTATCTCCATTTTAACATCTATAGTTTTCATTTTACCTTCATATACTATGTCTATTTTCTTATTTCCATCTGCAAGTTTTCTTCCAAGAGTATTAGGAGCCTGATAAGACACAAATGCCAAAGTATTCTTATCTGAGCCCGCCAAGTTTATAAAATATTCAATTACTGGTCCTCCTTGCATCATACCAGAAGTAGAAATTATTATAGAGGGATCCTGAGAATCTATAGCTTCTTCCCTAGTAGATGAATTTCTAATAGGTATTATATTCTCTGCACTAAATGGGTTTTTTCCCTCCTTCAACTCTCTTCTAATTCTCTGGTTGAGATATTCTGAATAAATGTAATGGATCTTATTCGCCTCATCTATCATTCCATCTATATAGATGGGAATTTCTGGGATCTGATATGGGTCTTTTTTAGATTGTAATAAAAAGTTTATAACGGCAAGAATCTCTTGAGCCCTTCCAACCCCTGGTGTTGGAATCAAGAGTTTACCTCCTCTATCATATACATTGCGAATACATGCAGCAAATTCAGCCTCAACTGTTTTTCTAGGCGGTAAAATATCTGATTTAGCTCCGTAAGTACTCTCGATAACTAGTGTTTCAATTCTAGAAAACTCAGAATGTGCTGGGTCAAGAAGTTTTGTATGCCCGAATTTGAAATCACCAGTAAATAGAATATTGTATACACCCTCCCGTATATGTATATGGGGCATAGCAGAACCTAGGATATGTCCTGCATTGAAAAATGTTAATTTTATATCTGGAGAGACATCTGTTACTTGATTATATTTTAGAAGAATGGAGTGTCTTATCAACTCTTTGATATCATGAATGTTATACATAATCTCAAAACCGTTCTTCCTGGATATTTCAATAAAATCTTTTAATAGTAAAGTTGTTAGTGGGAGTGTAGGTTCAGTCATATATACGGGACCTTCGTATCCATATTTATATAGTAAAGGAATTAAACCACTGTGGTCGATATGGGCATGGGTTAAAATAATTGCATCTAAATCATTTAAAAGAAGATCAACTGCGTCAATTCTAGGTATGTAATCTTCCTGAGTATAAGCATTTACCTTAGCACCAAAATCTATAAGAATCCTGCTTTCGGAAGTTTTTAACAATATACTTGATCTTCCAACCTCTTCAACTCCACCCAACCCGATTAAGGATATATCTTTGCTTGGCCTTACATAATCTCTGAATATTCTCTCACCTATGTAATTTAGAATTCTTCGCGCTCTTAATGGCTTATCGTCAATTAAATATGCAGAGTATACATCTCGGAAAATATCTGGAACATCCACATAATAAGGTCTAAATCGTGGGATCCATTTGGTAGTTTTGACAATTTTTAATTCTAGCTCTTTTGTCTCTTTTTTTGTAAGGGCTCTTGGTATATAAATATGTATCTCACCTCTAAGAGAATCGAAATATATTTTTACTTGCGATGGATCTATTGAAAAATCACTTAAAATCTCAATGATCTTATCTTTAGCTTCTCTTTGTTTCTGCCTTACAGTCGGATCAGACCTTAGAACCAATCTCTTTTTATGCTTTGACGCTAAATCACTGATCAACTTAGGATTTTCGTAAAACTTTTCTGGTTCTGGAGTATATAAAGCGAGAGCGGGCCCTTCATAACTTATATTCTTTATTATCGCTTTATTTCTTAATTCTTTAACTATCATTAACGTTATATCTTTAATCTCACCCAATTAGACCACCTATTTTCCCTTTTTTACTTTTAGAGAGACAATGACGTAATGTCACATTTTATTATTTAGATGCTATACATCATTCTCCACCTACTAAGTACGAATCCCCAGATCTTTAAGTATCTCCTCTTTTTCCTTCACCGATAATTCTCTATACCCTTTATCATCAATAAGTGCTATTAAAAAGTCATCTCCACTCCCAATATCACGTCTCATAGCTGCCAACAAGGCGTCCAAAGCTAGTTTTACACATTCTTCAATATTTGACTCTTCCTTATATCGATTTTCTAATACACCAATCGCAACTAATGACCCAGACCCAGAAACGGCAAAGCGATCTTCAATTATACTACCTAGTGGATCTAATTTATAAACTTTATATCCATCCATATCCTTTCCTGCAACGATCATTTCCGTAATAAACGGAAGTAATTTATGTGCAAACAAGACATTACTCAAATAATTTGCTATTGCTTTCACACCCAGGGGTTTTCCATATGTGTTCTCAAATAAATTAATATGATATCTAACCTGCTCCAATAATACTTGAGCATCGGCAACCACACCAGCTATAGTTATTGCTATATTTGGTCTAATACTAAATATCTTACGTCCATGTTTATGAGCAATGAAATATCCGGCTGTGACCCTTGTATCGGCGGCCAATACTACTCCATCTTTACATCTAATTGCCAATGTTGTGGTTCCTGTTGATAACACCTCTTTCATTTTCGATATCAACACCTGTAAGACGTTTCTAATAGAATAATTTATGGTATAATTAAATGATATTAATATATCTTATTTCAATAGTAGTATAAGCATTATGGTATAGATAATGATTCGCCTATTTTTAAATTTACGATATATATAGCTAGAGATTCAGGTAAA
>DQVL01000044.1 GCA_015661745.1 Thermoprotei archaeon
GATTTTCATATTCACCTTGACTTATAAATCTTTTTTCAAATAAATCAGCAAATTTTAGGAAAAGCCGCTCCCTGTCACTGAGACCTGTCTCACCAACAATCCTAGCCAAGTCCCTAGCCTTAACACCTCTGGAATATGCATCATATAACTGGTCACTAAGTTCCTTATGGTCATCCCTTGTTTTGCCGGGTCCAATACCACCTCTCATAAGTCTACTGAGACTGGGTAATACATTAATTGGGGGATATATTCCCCTAGAATTTAAATCTTTGCTGAGAATTATTTGGCCCTCTGTAATATATCCAGTTAGATCAGGAATTGGATGTCTCTTATCTCCACCGGGCATCGTTAAGATTGGCATCTGGGTTAGACTGCCTCTTTTCCCTTTCACAATACCAGCTCTTTCATATATCGTTGCTAAATCACTATACATATAGCCTGGATATCCACCCCTACCTGGTACCTCCTCCCTAGCTGCACTAATCTCTCTAAGGGCCTCACAATAGTTCGTCATATCGGTTAAAATAGTTAGCACGTGATAGTCAAGCTCAAAAGCTAGATATTCAGCAATAGTCAACGCAATCCTTGGCGTGATTAGTCTTTCAACAGCTGGATCATCAGCTAAATTTAAGATAACTACACTTCTATCTATAGCTCCCGACTCCCTAAATTGTGAGATAAAGTAACTAGCTTCATCATGCTTTAAACCCATAGCCGCAAATACCAACGCAAAACTCTCTTCCTTACCAGGAATAGTTGCTTGCCTAGCTATCTGAGCGGCGACTCTATTATGGGGAAGCCCAGACTCTGAAAATATGGGTAGTTTCTGGCCTCTAACTAGTGAAAGCATTCCATCAATTGCAGACAATCCAGTTTGTATAAATTCATGTGGATATTCTCTAGCCCTAGGATTAATTGGAGACCCGTTTATATCTCTTGTATCCCTTGAAGAAACCCGTGGTAATCCATCAATAGGGTCAAATCTCCCATTAAACATCCTTCCTATAATATCGGGTGAAACTGGAATCTCAAATGTCGACCCGGTAAACTTGATCATAGCGTCATGTTGAAGACCAGCCTCATCACCAAAAACCTGGGCAATAATATATTTTCTACTGACTTCTATAACTCTACCAAGACGGTCTAGACCGTCTGGCGCCCTTATACGGATTATCTCATCAAAGACAACTCCCGGAATTGGATCAAGTACTATTAAAGACCCCCTAATCTCCCTTATTCCTCTATATACTCGACCATACAAATCTGATATTTTTATTGGAACACCCATAAAACCACCTCTATAAGGAGAGTGTAACTCGATACTCCTCAGCTATTGAGGATAATGAGGATCTAATATTATCTAGCAATTCGACGACTGCCTCAAACTTCTTTTCATCTAGTTTAACCCTTTTAATCTTACTAATTATTGGTGACTCTATAACTCGATCTATAGGTACATTTTCCCTAACAAGTTTCTCAGCTAATCTATGGAAATCTATGATGGCTTTCAAAATCAATATCGATCTCTCAGGCTCTGAATATGCATCTACCGGATCGAATGCATTCTGCCTCAATAAACCCTCTTTAATAAGTTCATTCGTAAGTAGTAAAAGCCTTTGATCATCAGGTAGAGCTTTCTCACCTATAATTTTAGCTATAGACTCAACTTCACTCGCGTTAGTCAAGATATCCATAGCTTCAACCCTATACTTAGGATATTCTTCCTCTACATTTGGCCACACATCTTTTAATTTAGGATTATTCTCAACAGCTTTCTTAATATATCCATCTATTATAGAATCTGCATATAAACTATAGCTCTTTAGCCAGTGAATTGATGGGAAATGCCTACTATATGCTAGATCAGCATCTAAAGCCCAGAATACCCCTGTAAATCTCAATGTATGTGTAGTGACTGGTTCATTAAAGTCACCTCCAGGCGGCGAAACAGCCCCAACAACAGTTACCGACCCCATCCTCTCAGGACGGCCCAATACTTTAACTCTCCCAGCTCGCTCATAAAACTCCGCAATCTTATCGGGTAAATATGCTGGGAAGCCCCTCTCAACAGGCATCTCACCCAATCTACCTGAGATCTCACGTATAGCTTCAGCCCATCTAGACGTTGAATCAGCCATTAGAGAGACGTCATAACCCATATCCCGATAGTATTCTGCAATAGTAATGCCAATATATACACTCGCTTCTCTTGCCGAGACGGGCATATTACTTGTATTAGCAATCAACACCGTTCTCTCCATAAGAGGTCTACCATACCTCGGGTCTTGAAGCTCGGGGAATTCAGTTAATACTTCAGCCATCTCATTACCCCTCTCTCCACATCCGATATAAACTACGACATCTGTATCACTCCATTTAGCGAGTTGATGTAATGTAACTGTTTTACCAGTTCCAAAACCTCCTGGAATACATGCTGCACCCCCCTTAGCTACCGGGAAAAGAACGTCTATAACCCTTTGGCCAGTAATTAATGGAGTTACTAATGGAAGACGTCCACCAGGACTGACTGGTCTAGCTTTTTTAACTGGCCATTCATGATACATATAAAGATTCTTTTCTACACCATTAGATTCTATAATCCCGATGGGCTCCTCAATCTTAAATTCACCTTCGTAAATCTCCTTCAATCTACCCGATACATTAGGTGGGACCATTATCTTATGAATCAAATATTCTGTTTCTTTAACCTCTCCTATTATATCTCCAGGACCGACATCTACACCCGCTTTTACAGTTGGTTTAAATTTCCATGCACGATCTCTCGGTAGCATATACGCTTTTATACCTCTTGATATAAATGGGCCACTCAACTTAATTAATTCTTCCAATGGTCTACCAATACCATCGAATATATTCATTAATAGACCTGGACCCAATTCGGCGACTAATTTCTTACCGGTACCAAATATCGGATCACCTACTTTAAGACCGCTTGTCGGTTCATATACCTGTGCAGCAAAGACATCCTCAAATACACGGATAACCTCTCCAATAAGCTTTCCCTCACCAACCTCTACCACCTCTCCAACTTCAATATCTGGAATTCCACCTCCAAACACAACGGTTCCACTAACTCTTACAATCTCACCCTCCCTCATTTACATCACCTCTAAGAATATTCAGAATCTCATCTAGACGCTCTTCAAATATCCGATTTAACCTACCATCAAAAGTCGATACATAGAATGTATTTTCCTCTTTATCACATACGATTACCCCACCCAAAAAATTTTGACCTGAATCTATAAAGTCGAGTTTTACATCCCTCCCAACCATTTTAATCACATTATTTGTAATCTTTTTCGAATTTCTATCGAAGAACTCTTTATCCAAAGATGAGAATAAGACCTTAGCCTCAAATATATTTAGCTCCTTTAATCCTTCAACAATATATCTACTTATTATATCGAGATAGTCATCACTATTCCTTAATTTATTCAACTCTCTTAAAACTCCTTGACGAACCTCATCCAAAAGCTTAATGAGTTGTTCGTATACCATCCTCCTACCCTCTAGCCTTTTAACAGCTATGGCAACCTCCCTTCTATTCTTAAGCTCCGACTCTATATATGCTCTTTTACGCTCTATGATACTCAAAGCTTTTTCATTCGCCTCATCAACAATTTTCTTTGCCTCAATCTCAGCATCATTTAAAATCCTAATTTTCTCTTTCTCAGCAGTTGATAGGATCTCCCTTCTAAGAGCCTCTATACTCATCCAATCACCTCCTTCAAAATATATTCTATTGCCTTCTCAAGATTTTCCAACCCATTTTTATAAACCTCCTCAGCTTTTCTTCTATACTCCTCCTCCAACTTACTTAATTCCTCATCCAACTCCCTCTTAAACTTTTCCTCCAACTCAGGAAATCTGGCTTCCTCAGCCTTTCTAATCGTTTCCTCCGCTTCTAACCTTGCATCATCAATTAACTTCTTAGCGGAGCTCCTAGCCTCCTCAATGATTTTTTCAGCTTCCCTCTCAATCTCAAGTAATTTATTTAACTCTTCAGACATGAGATATATCACCCCTTTAATTGAAGCTTAACCCCGACTGCTTGACTAACCAAGTTATATAAATCCTCCACACGTTTACCAACAGACCCCTCCAAGTTCGGAAGAACCACTAGTATAGGGCGGTTTGTACCTTCTTTTTTGAATTTTATGTGACGGGAAATGAGTTCTATATATATGTCCTCAGTTAATACAAGGACATCAACATCATCATCTGAAACCAGGGTGCGCACCTGTTTCTCAGCATCTATAACGTCAAAAACAGGTATTGCTTCAGCACCTATTGCCTCCATTAACATACCGATATACCTATTACCAACAAATACAACTCTACCCACACCATTCACCTATATACATTCAAAATTATTGACCCTAAAATATAATATAAATCAAATGATGTAGAATCAATTTCTTTATGCTGTCAAAGATCACAGTTGAAATTATTAAGATTAGAAAATATATAGCTATACTGGCCACGTTACTATCGCTTACAATCTTTATATATCATATTGGGAGAGCACTAATAGGGTTAGACCCTCTATATCCGTTTGGGGAGAATATGGTATCATATGAAATCGTCGTAATACCAAATGTTGTTTTTATGAAACCAGCTACCATGGCAGTAATATTTGGGTATATAGCCGTATTAACCACACTTTCACATATAAGTGAATATGCAATAAGAAGATGGAATGAAAAGGAATTTTTCACTATTGAATTAGTCACGGGGACCCTATTATTTATATCAGGATATGAGATACTTTTCAACTTTACATTGTGGTCAGCATTAATAGCTTCAATGGCATCTTCAGGGACGGTATATGGAAATATAGACTTAATTATTAATACATTTCCAAACCCGGAGACACCATGGAACGTTGTCTTCGCAACTAAAATAATGTATTTAATATTTGTTTCATCAGCAACCTCGTTTTACTATGTAAATAAATGGAAACTAATCAAGAGAGAAATAAAAAGCTATGAAAAGAAGAAATAGTGACGCTGCACTGAAAAATTTGATTTGGAGGGAAGCTGGTACCAAAACTATAAATAAATGAGTAAAGAAGAGGAGTGAGAAAGATGCTGAATAAAGAGTTGGTAATCTATATTTAAATCCACCAAATATTACCCCAGATGTGAACACTCCAAAGACACCTATAACCACAAGATATAGACTAGCCCCTACAGATCCATAGTATAAGACAATTAATGAAGGAATAAGTAGACAAAGCCCGGCAACGAATCCTTTAAGTTTGCGTGACATAATAGCAACACCAACAACTATATACTTCAACCAACTCTTAATAAGTTCTTTGAAAGAAAAATTAAAATATGGATATATCAAAAATACCTGTACAAAATTGTAATACATTATCAACCGTAGATGATGTTGGGGAAGCAGACGTCATACTATTAGGTATACCATTATATGATGGTAAACCCTTAAAATTTATCTCACCATCAAACCTCCTTAGGATGTTTTCTCACCTAGTTGAGGGCAACCTAAATAAGAACGATATATACACCAATATCCTAAATATATTTGACTTAGGTGAGATAACATCATCATCATACAGACAATTAGCCGTAGACCTACCTACAATTATAAACTTTATTAATAAGGGTTATGGGAACAAGAAATATGTCTTCATAGGTGGGGACCATACAATATCCTACTTCACAACTAAACATATTAAAATTGATACATTAATCGTATTGGATGCTCATCTAGATTTAAAAGATACCTATCTTCATAGAAAATTTAATAACGCAACAGTATTTAGAAGATTAAGGGAAGCTAATAATGAGTTAAATATTCTATACTATGGTGTTAGGGGGTATGATGAAGAGGAGATGGAATATATAAAAAATAGTGATAATATCCATATATTAAAAGATTTAACAGATTTCGAGTCATATGAAATGGGTGAAACATATTTATCTATTGATTTGGATGTATTAGACCCCTCCCTAATTAGGCAGGTTGAGTATCCAGAACCAAATGGAATAACATTTAATGAGTTAATATCTGTCATTAAAAACGTATCTAAAAATACAGAATTAAAATCAGTTGATCTAGTAGAATATCTACCTACCCATATTGATAGAACTGAATTGTCAACAATACTTAAATTATTATATAATGTAGCTTATCACTTGCAGAAAGTAATATAGATATGTAGAAGCTATATATTACCATTAGGAAGGTAATGACGTTAGACCGATTCATCAATAACGTAAAACGGAAGACAAAAGATAGAAACATGGAAAAATCAATGGAAAACAAGGAGATATATACATATAGCTATACAGAAGGAAATATAGAGAATAAAGAAGAACATAAATCTAAAGAAATAGATATGGAATCTGAAGGGCAAGTCTACATGCTGATATCTGCAAACTATAGCTCTAAGGAGAATAAGCCATATCTACTATTCTATGATGTTAAAAACCATAGTATACTAAAATGGTTTGACGATACAGACCACCATCCATATGCATACTCCAAAGAATCAATAGATAACCTGGAAAAACACCCAGCCATTATAGAAGGTATGAGTAAATACAAGATTATAGGTATCAAGACAGAGGAAAAGGTTGATCCACTACTAGATAAAAAAATAAAGGTGTCCAAGATAGTCGTTAGAGATCCGTTAGTCATTGGGGGAAGAGCAGATTCATTGAGGGAACACATTAAACTTTGGGAGGCAGATATAAAATATTATATAAACTATGTTATGGACCTAGGCTTAGAAATAGGTTCATATTATAAATTTGATTCCCAAGGAAAACCACGTAGGTTTTATTATCCACCTAGTGAGGAAATTAAGGAGGCGATGAAAGAAATTAGTGAGGAAGAGAGAAAGTGGCTAGAGAGACTTGCTGAACCCGTTGCTGAACTAAAACGTGTAGCCTTAGATATTGAGGTTTATAATCCCAAAGGAGTTATGCCACAACCTGAGAACCCAGAATACCCCATATTTATAATTTCATTATGTGGATCAGATGGATTAAAAAAAGTTTTGGTATATAATCTAAGGGGAGATATAAAAGAGGAAGATATAGAATTCGATAAATTCGAGGTAGAGGTTTTTGAAGATGAGATTAGTCTTATCAGAAGAGCTTTAGATATAATACGTGATTACCCGATCCTAATTACATTTAATGGAGATTCATTCGACCTACCATATATCCTAGCAAGATCAAAAAGATTAGGATTTATGGAGGTAGGGGATTATATAGAGAGGGGGAAGAATGAATTTCGAATTTCCTGGGGTATACATATAGATTTATACAAATTCTTCAAGAATGTATCAATAAAAACTTATGCATTCTCTGGAGCATATGATGTTATTAGCCTTGGTTCCATAGCAAGAGCTCTAATAAATAAGGATAAAAAGGAGCTACCCGGATACTTTGACGATTTACCTATGAAGGATATAATTGAATATGGATATAACGACGCTGAGATAACTCTTGAACTTACCCAGTTCAATGATAACCTGGTTATGAAACTAATTGTAATAATTTCTAGAATATCCAACATGACAATTGATGATGTTACCAGACTATCCGTATCAAATTGGATACGGAATAGAATATTCTATTTACATAGAATTAAAAATTATCTTATACCAAGA
>DQVL01000131.1 GCA_015661745.1 Thermoprotei archaeon
GATAATAATGGGGTAATGGTCACGTTGAATATGGAGGTATTTAAACTTGTTAAGTGGGCATTAGATAATAAAGCCCTAGTCTCTACACTCTCCTGGAATAACCCAATAAAAGCCTATAAAGCTTTAAAGACATTCGATATCTTAAGCCTATTCCACTATCTAACTATTGAGGATACACCTCATAAAGATGAGATGATTAAAAAGCTCCTTAAAAGAATTGAATTAGATTATAGATTAAGTTTTAAACCCAGTGAGATAGTATATATTGACGATAGAGATATCCATATAAGGGATATAAATAAAAATGTTGGTGACATCCTATTCCTACATTATTCAAAGGAGGTACATACAATGGATGAAGCAGTGAATATGATAACTAGGCATATAGAGATTTGAACCCAGATTAAAACATCAATTGATAAATATTATATGAGATGATTAGATGGGAGAGGCTTAATAAAGATGAAATTATGAAGGTTCTTGACGACCTATCATCTAACGACCATGAAATTGAGGGAGGGAGACTTTTAGCCATATATATGACCCTGGCATAGATGAATTAAAGGAGATCTCTATATCAGCATATCTAAAATATATTGATAAAACCATGCTGAATTTCGCTATATTCCCTAGTATACTCAAGATGGAGAGGGAGGTCATCCATATAGTCAAGAAACTTCTAAATGGAGGTGATGAGGTTGCTGGGAACTATACATATGGGGGTACAGAGAGTATCTTCCTAGCTCTAAAGACGGCTAGAGACTATATGAAGGCGAATAGGGATATAACTAAACCAAATATTGTTATACCCTATACAGGCCACCCAGCATTTTTAAAATCTGCTGACTACCTAGATATTGAAGTTAGATATGCATCATTAACAGATGAATATACTGTCGATGTAGATGATCTAAATAAAAAGATAGATAGGCATACAATAGCTATTATAGGTTCAGCACCCAACTACCCATATGGAACCATGGATAATATAAAGGCTTTATCAGAGATAGCTTTGGAGAAGGATATATGGCTACATGTAGATGCATGTATAGGAGGGTTTGTACTCCCCTTCCTTAAAGATCTGGGGTTGGATATCCCACCATATGACTTTACACTTGAAGGAGTATCATCTATATCAATTGATCTACATAAATATGGATATACACCAAAAGGTGGATCCATAATCCTATATAGAAATAGGGGTTATAGACTCCACCAAATATATATAAATGCATCATGGCCTGGATATCCACTAGTAAATACAACTGTATTATCAAGTAGATCCGCAGGTCCCCTAGCCGCTGCCTATACAACCCTTAAATATCTAGGCTATAGAGGCTATTTAGAACTTACAAAGAAGATTTTAGAGGCTAAAGAGGAGATTATGGATGGTCTTGAAAGACTTGGTTTCAGGATATTGGGGAAGCCAGTCTCGAGTATAGTTACATTTACATCTGATGATATAGACCTTTTCATACTAGCTGAAAAGATGAGGAGTAAAGGATGGT
Organism: Thermoprotei archaeon; assembly: GCA_015661745.1. GTDB lineage: Archaea > Thermoproteota > Nitrososphaeria > Geothermarchaeales > JDFR-13 > SZUA-1514. The sequence continues at coordinate 1,509 of DQVL01000131.1, forward strand.
ATATACAGCTACAGCCAGGATCTTTAAAGATGGGGTTCCCACCATCTATACACCTAACAATATCTCCTGTACATAGCGTCACATCCAGTGAGTTTATAGAGGATCTAAAACAGGTTGTAGAGGAGGTTAGAGATTACCATATTGAAATTCCTGATGAGATATCTTCACTAAAAAACCTTGATGAATTAATTGAGTTACTTGGACTTAAAGACCTCAGTTTCAATAGGATGGATCTAGTCAATAGATTAATATATATGTTACCACCTGAAGAGGTTGAGAAGGTATTCAAGGAGGTTATTAACAAGATATATCCATAACTATTTATTGAGGCTATGGAACACCCTCCTCAATCTCTTATATAGAGATTTATAAATGCTATACATCTTTTCATATACTTTACTCCTCTCAGGATCTGGATTAAATATTCTATCTACCTTAAATCTAGAGCCTGCATCTATAAAGTCTCTATATACCTCCATACCTATAGCTACAAACACTGCAGACCCCCTTAAACCAGCGTCTTCAGGTTGGTACATCCTTATAATTGGTATACCAAGTACATCAGCAAGTATTTGACACCATAAATCAGATTTTATCCCGCCACCTACAGCCTTAACACCCTTAGATAGAGGCACCTTAACACCAAAGTATTCCATGGACCATCTAATATTATATGCAACCCCCTCCAGAACAGCTCTAATAAGATATTTAGAGTCATGTTCAAAACTCAGGTTAATATATCCACCTCTTACATATGGATCATCTATTGGAGACCGTTCACCAAACAGCCATGGAATAAATATTAGTCCCTTAGACCCAGGCTCAACCTCACCGGCCAACCTATCCAACTCTATATAATCCCCATTAAATCCTAGGATTTTTGAAATGTGATTAAGTGCGGATCCTGCCACCTCCTGCTCAGCTATATATAAATATTTTCCTGGAATCCCACTTAATATTGAACCCATATAATGACTTATATCTAGGAGCCTCTTAGGTGTATGGGCAGCTAACCAGCTACTAGTCCCTAGATATATATGTGGCTCATAATCATTTATAGCTCCACTACCTACGGCGGATGCAGTTAGATCCCCAGCACCTACATATACGGGTAGACCCTCTCTAAGCCCCATCTCTGAAGATGCATCCTCAGTTAGATATCCAGCAACATCAGTAGAATACTTTATATCTGGCAACATAGAGATATCTATTCCATATCTAACCGTTAACTCCCTACTCCAATATGCTCTATAACCCCTTGTATCAGCAAGCCATGTCAAACTGGCTTCATCCATACTAGTCACTATTGAGTTAGTTGACTTAAGTATCAAGTAACCCTTAACATCGACGAATTTATATGTCGATCTATAGAGATCACTTTCATAATCCCGTATCCATATAATCTTCGATATGGGATCCTTACCAGTCTTACTTGGAGCGCCTCCAGTCAACCTAAGTAACCTAATTAGATGGAATATATTATATCCAGATACTTTAAAGAGTCCTTTAAAGACCTCTCTAGGTAGACCCGATGCTCTCTCGTCAAGCCATATAATAATATTCCTCAGGGGATGATAACCATTATCTATTGGTAGGACACCAGCCATATGAGCTGTATATATAACGGCTGAGACATCTTCATAAAACCTATTTTTAGAGAGTTTAGATGATAGGTTAATAACGTGTCTCCATAATGAATCGGGTGATACCTCAGCATATCCACTGGCCGGAAAAATAATCTTAGCAGGTTCTATAGCTTTAGAAACAGTTCTGAATGTTTCGAGATCAATTATACCTGCCTTCACATATGTAGATCCAATATCAAATGATAATACATATTTACCATCCTTAGAAGCTGTGCACATCAAATAATAGAAACATAGTAAGACAGTTTAAAGAGTATAGAAAAACTATCTTACTATAGAGACGATATAACCTTAGAACCATATATATGTAGTAGAAGAACCTAGTTGATACGTTAGTCTATAGAAACAATCAATAGGATTTAAATTATTTACTATATATCTATCAACAATAGATAAAAAGGGGGGTTAACCCTGTTCTAGGAATGAGGCTATATGTCCAAATACAGCGTTGTATCCTATATATATTGCTAGTATACCTCCGATGAAGAGGAGAAGTATAAATAGATATGCAGCATACTTCCTACTACTCTCAAAGGCTAACAATGGGGATAACACAGCTGCCACTCCTATAGAGATATACATTAAACCAGAGAATAGAGGGTTTCTAGTTAATGAATAAGTCCATATAGCTAGACCATAGAATATAACCGGTAGACCTAGAGCTGATATCCCATATAAGACACCCCTAATATCAAGATTATATATATTTGAGAAGCCCAGCAACATTAAAGCAACACCGTATATGGGCCAGGCATCAGACAATACTATGTTATAGGGACCTGGTAGAGGCCAGGTGAAGCTTGCCCATAAACCGGTTAAGAAGCTATAGATACCAAAAAGAAGGTAGAAATATCCTAAACCTCTATTAATTTCATAGATACGATCACCATATTTACCGGGGTTTATGAAGTTGATATATATCCAGAATATCGTTAGTAGGAGTGATGAACCAAGTAGTACAAGCCATAAATCAAGGAGATTTATAAATGCCATTATAGACACCAATGTCTAAATTAATATATGAAATATATAAAAGAGTGATTAAAATATTATAGATTTATATAAACATTATCTTTTTTTTAATAAATATATATTTATATATATCACTTAGGTCCAGCCCCCACCCTCCATCCTCCTCTCATATAAATATATACCTGTAGTAGTCATCGCTATCATAAAGGCTATAAGAACCACTAGTGAATAGGTGGGATCCGCCTCTGTCTGTATACCTAGCCCCCATCTAAATAGTTCGGCAGCGTGGGTTAGAGGGTTTATGGCTGCTGGAGCCGAGTAGTATGGAGGCATAAACGCCTTTGGATAGAATACTGTACTCAACCTAATTATGAATGCATCTATCGCTCCAAGCAATATATCAGTTTTATCACCTGATTTTAGGAATGAGACGATACTTATACCAAGTCCTGCTACTCCAAATGATAGGAGGAGGAGGCCTATCGAAGCCTCTATAAAAACTGGTATATCTCTAACTCCAATTATATATAATGTGAATATTAATGGGGGGAGAGTAGCTATCAAACTTCTTAATCCCCCTCCTATCGCTCTACCAATTATTAAGACCCTTCTATTTATGGGGAGGCTTAACAGATAATCTACGAAGCCGTGTTCAGCCTCTTCAGATATATCGAAAGCCACGAACATAGCTGTTGAGTATAATGTAGCTACATATATACCCGCTGCATAATAGAATAGATAGTCCTCTACAATAACTAGATATGATATTGCAAGCCCAAATATAGTTACTTGTAGAAAGTACCATAGCCATCTAATGACTAGAAAGAGTTTATACTGTATAAGGAGGCGGAGATCCCTCTCAATGACAAGGATTAGATGACTAAACATTTTAGACAGCCTCCTTAATCCTAGATCCAGTGTAATGTATGAATACATCATCTAGAGTTGGCTCTCTCATATTTACAGACTTTACATTTACACCATTCTTAATTAGATCCTCAAGTATTCTAGGTAGGAGCTCCTCCACCTTATTCAGATAGATCCTAATCATTGAATCTATAATCTCAACTTTACTTACTTCACTATACCCCCTTAGTCTATCGATCAAACCATTTGTTAAGACACCATCATAAACGACCTCCAATATATCCCCACCAGGTATGGTATCCTTAAGTTCCTTGGGTGTCCCAACAGCTACTATCCTACCTTTATATATAATTCCTATTCTATCTGAAAGGACGTCAGCCTCATAAAGTTCATTGGTAGCCAGTATAACTGTAGATCCATCATCCCTAAGACCTTTAATCATATCCCAGATCATATGTTTTCCCGATACATCTATCTGGGCGGTGGGTTCATCAAATATCGCTATTTTAGGCTTCTGAATAAATACCTTGGCCACCTCAACCCTCTTCCTCATCCCTCCGGAAAGTTCAAACGCCTTCTTATTCCGGGATTCCCACATATCAAAAGTCGTTAAAATATCCTTGACAACCTCCCTAGCTTTATATCCTCTATAACCACTTACTTTGGCATGCCATATAAGGATCTCATATGGTGTATGGATCCAGAATAGTTTTGGATCTTGAAAGGCTATTCCGACTAGAGACCTTACCTTTTCTGGGTCCTTCCTAATATCATATCCATATATATATGCAGTTCCTTCACTAGGTCTTAAAACAGTTATTAACATTAACAATGTAGTTGATTTACCCGCTCCATTTGGACCTAAAAACCCGAATATCTCCCTCTCATACACCTCCAAGTTTATATGATCGACAGCTAAGTAATTTCCATAGTATTTGGTTAGATCAACTATCTTAATTGCTATATTACCGACATCCATCCTTCCAACCACAAAAACAAATTTTTATGACATATCCATAAATAAAGATTGACATAGAACTATAGAGATGATTTTTGACATTTATAATACTTATCTTTAATGAATTCTAGACTTATAGGTTAGAAGACTATCTAAATTCACATGATGACTAGGTTAAAAGAGGTTTTAAAAAGGGGTTTTGAGAAACCATTGATAGGATTCTCTGTATATGACTATTTCGGAGCCAAACTAGTAGATAAATTTGAAGAAGTAGATTTCGTCCTTGTTGGAGATAGTCTATCCATGGTATTTAAGGGTAGACCCGATGTTAGACATGTAGATATGGATGATATGCTATACCACCTTGAGATAGTCAGACATGTTATAAAGGATAAACCGGTTATACTGGATATGCCATTAGGCTCATATGAAGATCCTATGAAGGCATATGAAAATGTATCAAAAGCTATTTCTAGGGGAGCCGACGGGGTAATGATTGAAGGGATATATAGATCTACTATGGAGATGTTATCTGATGAGGATATAGACTTTATAGTCCATCTTGGATATAAGCCAAAGTATGATGAGAAACCTAGGATATATAGGGATTATAATAGTCTATTGAGAGAAGCCATTTTATGTCAGGAGTTAGGAGCAGAAGCTATAAAACTTGAGTTGGTCGAGAGTAATGTAGCTAAGATGGTTAAAGAGAAACTTGATATACCAGTACTTGGTGTAGGTTCCGGTCCATATCTCGATGGACATATACTTGTACTATATGACTTCCTAGGTATGTATCCCGATCTAAAAGCTAGATTTGTCAGGAGATATATCGACTTATTTAGCCTAGCTGAGGAGGCGTTATCAAAGTTAATAAAAGATATAATTTCTGGATCTTACCCATCAACTAACGAGTTCTACTAGATAAAAAGATGGGGGGTGTTAGCAGCATCCACAGCCTTCGTCATCGCCATGATGATGGTGATGATGTTCATGGTGGTGTCCATGATGATGCTCGTGGTGATGCCCATGACCATGCTCATGTTCTTCCATCCCAGGCATTCCTTTAGGACCATGCTCAAGATAATAATCGGGGTCCTTTTCAAAAGCAGTCTTACATTGTGGACTGCAGAAATAGTATATAGTTCCTCTATATACAGTCTTTGCAGCGGCCTCCGATGGATTAACTTCCATACCACATACTGGATCCTTAGCCATCATAAATCACCTTATATATAAATATTGCTATAAGAATATTTAAACCATTCAAAAAAAATTTTTAGTGGTGGGTAGGGGCCGTTCTCTAATCTAATTTACTCCTCTTCATAAGGAGTGCATTACCAGTTACTGATACAGAGCTTAGAGCCATTGCAGCAGCTGCATATTCAGGTCTTAATATTATACCCATATACGATATTATACCGGCTGATATTGGAATTAGTATTATGTTATATATGAATGCCCAGAATAGATTGAATATTATCTGCCTCTTTATCCTCTTACTTATCCTTAGTGACTTATATACACCCTCCACCCGATTCCAGACAATTATGATGTCTCCAGCCTCCTTAGCTATATCTGTTCCACCTCCCATTGCAAATCCTATATCAGATTGGGTTAGACTAGGTGCGTCATTTATTCCGTCCCCAACCATGGCCACCACCTCACCAGCCCTCTGAAGTTCTCTAATCTTCTCAGTCTTATCCTCCGGACTCACCTCTGCAAACACATCTTCAATACCTAGCTTCTTAGCTATTGCATATGCGGTTGCCCTATGATCTCCAGTTAACATAACAACTCTATAACCCTCCTCACGCAGCTTCTTAACAACCTCTATAGAATCCTCTTTCAACGTATCTGCTACAGCTATTAAACCAGCCAATTTCTTGTCAACAGCCACATATATCACGGTTTTTCCTTCATTCCTAAGTTTATTAATATCCTCCTCCGCTAAAGATGTATCAACCTCAAATCCTTTCATCAACTTCTCATTACCCAATATAATCAGTTTACCATCAACCTCAGCAAATACACCCTGTCCCTCTATATATTCGAAGCTACTTGGCTCCTCTACACCTCCAAATCTTTCTGAAGCAGCCTTTACAATAGCCATTCCAATAGGATGTTCACTACCCTTCTCTGCTGAGCCGGCTAGTCTAAGCAACTCATCTTCACTAAAGCCATTATATACTGTTATATCTGTCACTACTGGTTCACCCTTAGTCAACGTACCAGTCTTATCAAACACTATAGTCGTTAAATTATCAACCTTCTCCAAAACCTCTATATTCTTTATTATAATCCCTTGTTCAGCAGCCATACCTACACCTACTGAAACAGCTGTTGGAGTTGCAAGACCTAATGCACAAGGACATGCAACCAAGAGGACAGCCGCAGTAAACATAATCGCCAGAGACAGTTCAACGCCTATTAAGAAGTACCATATAAGGAACGTAAGAGTAGCGATACCCATGACGATCCATGTGAAGTAACCAGATATTTTATCAACCAATTTCTGTATAGGTGGTTTAGCTGATTGGGAATATCTAACGAGTTTTATAATCTGGCTCAATACAGTTTCCTTACCTACCCTAGTGGCTATAACCTTTAAATAGCCAGATCTTAATATGGTTCCGGCATATACAGGATCCCTCTCCTTCTTATTAACGGGAATTGACTCACCCGTTAACATCGACTCATCTACATATCCCTGACCCTCAACAACGATACCATCAACAGGTATCTTCTCCCCAGATTTGATTACCACAATATCTTTAATCTTTACTTGGTCAATAGGAACTTCAACCTCAACACCATCTCTCATCACCAATGCATTTGGACTCTGGAGCTCCATCAACTTTTTGACAGCATCACCAGTCCTCAACTTCATCTTAATCTCTAGATACCTTCCTAAGAGGATGAAACCTATAATCACAGCCGCAGCCTCGAAGAAGACCTCTTCTGACACAGTAACTCCAAGTAATACCGCAGTGCTAAATACATATGCAGTCCCTGTTCCCAATGCGACCAGCGTATCCATATTAGCTGTTTTATTTCGTAAAGCCCTTACAGCACCTATATAAAATCTTCTACCAGCAATAAATACTACCGGTGTACTCAATATGAAGCCTATTAACTCTTTATATTCTATGAGAGGAAGTGTTATACCTAATACTGGAAATACAGTATATGCAACTAATGGGATACTTAGTATAAGGCTTAAGGCTACTTGCCACCTAAGTTTTCTAAGTTCAGACTCCACCACTTTCCTCTCAATATCCTCAACTTCAACCTTAGTATCTATCTTCTCAACTTTGTAACCCAATTCTTCAAGCTTATCCTGAATATCATCGAATGAGATCGTCATTGGATTTATAGTTATATAGAGGGTCTTAGATACATGGCTAGCCTTGACATCTACAACACCAGGGTTCTTTAATAAAGCGTTCTCGATAATAGACTCATCATCCACTGTAGAGAGGTTCTTAATTAATAGTATGCCCTCCTCTTTATATACGTCATATCCAACCTTCCTAATCTCTCTAACTACATCCTTGAGTGAGATCTTATATGGATCATATTCAATGACCGCTTCTTCAGCAGCTAGACTTACTGATACATCTTTAACTCCCTGTAGCTTCTTAGACGTCTTCTCTATAGTCAATGCACAGGTAGCACAGTGCATACCAATTATTTTAATTCGTTCTCTATTGCCTACCCCCATCTTCGCTTTAACATTTTCATCCATATTAACCACCACCAATTTTTTTGTACCAATACAATTATATTTAAATAGGTATATAAACTTTTTATTTTATTGGGGGGTGTATATGGGTATTCCACATGTATTTAGAATTGATGAGGTCAAGGCTTTATCCGATGAAGTCAGGATAACAATCCTTGATATGCTTAGTAATAAGCCTATGAGTGTTGAAGAGATAACCCGCGAGTTAGAGAAGAGAGGATTTAAAAAGAGTATAAACGCTGTTAGATACCATATAAAACTATTGAAAGATAGTGGTTTAATAAACCTTGTAAAAGTGGTCGAGGTTAGAGGCGGTACCCTAAAGTATTATGCTACATCTAAAGATGTATATCTATATGAAGAACCTAAGAATATTGATGAACTTCTAAACCCATTCATAGAATATATTAAAGATGATGTTAGAGATCTAATAATTAGACTGTTTAGGGAAAGGAATAGGGATCTAATTGAGACAGCTAAGAAGCTTAAGCCATGTCCATATTGCTATACAGAGCATTTTATAGAGCATATCCTATTAGAGAGTTTCAAAGGTGCAGTGGGTAATGTATTGAAAGAGGAGGATGTAAAGAGGGTTATTAAAGAATATATATCTGAGAACCCCTAAAACTTTTTAATCAACGAATGATATCACCTGCCTCTTCAAAGCCTTACCAGTCTCTAGTCGTTTAAACGCAGTATTTATATCTTCAAGCCCTATCTTCTCCACCAATTTCCAATATTCTATAACTCCCTTCTTCCCCAACATAGCTAGTTCATAGAGGTCGTTGATGCTACCATATAAAACAGTTGTCAATGTAATCTCATTTATAACCATTTTATGGATAGGTATAGCTGGACCAAATTTATTTCCAAGACCAACCAATACATATACACCTGCCGGAGATACAAGATCTAGATAGGCTGATAGGGTAGCCTCTATACCGACAAAGTCTATCACCGCCTTCGGTTGTTCACCACCTAATAGTGATATAATCTCACGTCTAGGATCTACTTTAGATGCATCGATCAGATAGTCATAATCCTCACGGATATTAAATGCCTCTCTAGCATAGGATATCTTAACTGGGTTTATATCAACAGCAACAACGGGATTTGGAAGGAGTTTCCTAACAACCTCCAACCCAAATAATCCGGTTCCTCCAAGACCAACTATTAGGATATACTCGTCTGGATCTAAATATTGAGATGCCTTCTTAACAGCCCTATATGCGGTCAACCCTGCATCACTCAATATAGCTGCAGATACTAAATCCTTAATACCAGATACATCTATTAGGTATCTATAGTGTGGAACCAGAATATACTCTGCATATCCACCGTTAAACATTATGACCCCAGCGGGTGTCCTAAGTCCACATATTTGGTCGAGGCCTTTAACCATATATTTATCTCTCTCCATACAGTAGAAGCTATAGACTAGGGTCTCAACACCTACAGAAATATATTGAGATGCTTCATCACCAACCTCAGCCACTACTCCAGAGACTTCATGCCCTAAAATAAATGGGAGTGTAACAGGGAGTTCATCAACAAATTCACCCTTTATAATATGTAGATCACTATGACATACACCTGATCCATATACCTTAACCAATACTTCATTACCACTAGGTCTTGGGACAGATACATCTTCAATCCTTAGAGGTTCATTATAGTTATATAGTACCGCCGCCTTCAATCCAATCCAACCTCCTTAGCAATATTCACAAGTTCTATAGCTGCCTTAGGATATCTAAGTATAGTTGAAAAATTACCTTTAACAAGACGGATCTTACGTCTAACCAAGGCATTAACTGGATTCATTCCCTTCTCTATAACATCCATCCAATCCTTATACGACCCAGTAATTACGAAGGGAGCATCTACAGAATCTCCTTCAAAAACGAATTTAACGTCTATACACTCTCCATCCTTAAGATCAATATATATTCCTGCCCACTCACCATATATTCTCTTCAACTCATCCGGCAAATCAACAACTGTAAATAGTATAGGCCATACCCAGCCCTTCGCACTTCTACGATATTCTTCAGATTTATTTATTCTTTTACAGAACTCAGCAGCCCATTCAGAGGATGGGAATGTGGGCAATCCAATCACCAATAATATATTAAATCCCCCGTTAGATTAAGATTAAGAATTGTATGGATATAGTTATACAATAGTATTATAAGGCTGTTATATATAGACCTTAATTTATATAATCTCCATATGAAGATGTTTATTAGGTGAGGTAATTTGCCGATAGACCCCGAATTTAAGAGTAAGAGGGAGCAGGTAGATACACATGAGGGGCATCCCGTATGGGGGCCTGTAAATCCTCCTGAACAGCTCGGAATTCATGGAAACGCCGTTGCAGTAGACTTTGATATATGTATCGCAGATGGTGCATGTATTGATGCTTGTCCAGTAGGTGTATTTGAATGGTTTGAGACTCCTGGGCATCCAGCGTCAGATAAGAAGGCGGATCCAACAAATGAAGATCAATGTATATTCTGCTTAGCCTGTGAAACTGTATGCCCAGTTGAAGCTATAAAGGTGTTTGTAGAGTAGGAGGCTTAATGCCTCCACAATAATTTTTATTATTTACATAGGTTATAGAAAAGACTTTATAATTTTTATATCGATCCCATCCTCCGATGCGGTCTTTAGCCACCTCTCAATTAAATTACTCGGTGGATCTTCACCTGCTAATAACCATACCATAGCTATATTCCCGACATCTCCTCTCCTCTCATCAACCGGGGTCTCAAGTATTAAAGGTTTATCCTTTATAAACGGATATTCAAGGAGGTATTTGAAGCCCTTCTCACCTATATATCCCATACCTATATGTTCATGGTGGTCCCTGCCACTACCAACTTCATGTTTAGAATCATTTAGATGAATAACGAATACATTATCCCATCCCACTAGACTATCAAATTCTTCAACGGTGGTCTTAACACCCGATTTAATCTTTAGATCATAGCCTGCTGAGAAGGCGTGGGCCGTATCAAAACAGAAACCTATTCTATCTTCTAACCCAGATAATTCATTATATAAAGTCTTAAGATCCTCGAATCTACTCCCCATATTATTCTTTTGTCCAGCCATATTCTCCAGGAGAATCCTGACATTGTTATCCACTTCCTCCACAGCCTTATATATAGCATCTACCAACCTCTTCTTACCCCTATCGAATCCACTTCCCATATGACTCCCTAGATGTATAACTAGATATGGGATACCAAGTTCTTCACATCTAATAAGCTCATTTATGAAGGTATTCAAACTCTTCTCATAAATATCATCTTTTGGAGAAGATAGATTTGGTAGGTAGGGCATATGAGCCACATTAAATCCGTTGAAACCATATCTTTCTACCTTTGACCTATATAATGCTTTTTCCTCCTCTCTAAGAGGAGCCATCTTCCAACCTCTGGGATTTCTGGTAAATATTTGAAATGCAGTACATCCCAGGTGGTAAGCCCGATCTACACTTTTATCTACACCACCCGAGATTGAAGTATGTACACCAACCCTAAGCATAGACGCCACCTCATGAAATATATCCTAATCCTCTATCTTTCTTCTCGGGAGCCTCCTTCTTCATATACTTGAGATATTCCCTGTGGAATAGGTTGACACGTTCCTCCAGCTCCTTAAGATCCATATCCAACTTAAGTATTTTTGAAATAGTTTTAAGTAATGCATATGGAGCTATGACATCCTGCGACGTTCTAAGAAAGGTCTCAGCCATCAATACAGCCCCTCTATATCTATACTGCTTTGCATATCCAATTATCAATCCATTCATACCTGATATAACACCCTCTCCCTCCATAGGTATAACACCATATGATATAAGTTCATTGAGAAAATCTCGTGAGGTCGCCACGCCATATACCGCCACATCATATTTATAATATTCTATTGGTGTAGCAGCCAGTGTAAATATCGCGGAAACATCGTATCCATTTAATGTATCCACAACGGATTTAGCCATTATATGCTGCCACTCCGCACTTAAAGGTTGGACATTACCTGTAAATAATATAATGTTTTTATCATTCTTTACTGTATAGTAGAAATTGAATAACTCAACGGGCATATCATCTACAACACCGTTTAAAGTGGATATTGCAGGAGGATTTAAAAAATCACATTTTATACTTCCAATTTTATCCACATCTAGAGATTTGACTAGATAGTCTACCGCCTGTTTACCAGATAATCCCATACCGGGAAGTCCAGCTATAACATATAGGCTACCAACATCTCTATCTAGATTGAATTCAATACCTACCTGCATATAACATCATATCATATATATCATATAAAACTGATAAATCTGGATGTATAATGATGGGGATAGATAAAGCTATAAGAGACTCTCTAGTAAGCTAGCGATGTATGAAGCTGCTGAATATGCAGGTATATATATAAAGTTTGGAAATAGACCGAAGGAGAGTAGTATTATCCCAAGCATCATCAATGAAGAACCTAGATATGGTGGAACCGACTTAACCTCTTTAAGTTCTTCACTCGGTTGGGAAAAGAAGAATCTTTGGAAAAGCCACATATAATAAATTACGGCTAATACACTATTGAATACTCCAAAGAAGGCTAGGAGATATTCACCAGCCTCAACCGCCGAGAGAATTAGAAGCCATTTACTCCAGAACCCAGGTAGAGGAGGAAGCCCGCCGAGACTTAGGAGGGAGAGCATCAATATAATGGCTACACTTGGATATACCCTACCAAAACCCTCTAATTGAGATATATCCCTAGTATGTATAAGGTATAGAATTGCCCCTACAGCAAGGAATGCGGCTCCTTTACCAAGGGCATGGGTAAATACATGAGCAAATGCGGATGCCAATCCAATATCTATATATCCCTTGACTGCAACGGTATATCCAATCAATATAAATCCGATGTTAGCTATACTACTATATGCCAATAACCTCTTGATATCACTCTGCATCAAAGCCATTAAATTGGCAACTGTTAAGGTGAGGAGGGTTATAACAAGGAATGTAGGGTAGAATAGCTTAGGCTCAACAAGGAAGAATGGTATGCCGAATTTTGCAAGACCTAATATACCAGCTTTAATAACAATACCAGATAGGAGTGCACTTATAGGGCTTGGAGCCGCTGGATGTGCATCTGGAAGCCAAGTCCATAAGGGGAAATATGCAGCTTTTACTCCAAAGCCTATCATAAATAGGCTACCAGCTAGGATAATTGGATATATAGATTGTCCTGCAACACCCTCTAAATAGATTAGGATGTTCTCCAACGTCAATGCACCTACAAGTCCATATACAAAACTTATGCCGTAAAGTAGTAGAAGACTAGCTACTCCACTTATGACTATATATTTAACGGCCGCCTCCAATGGTTCATCCAGATGATATCTGAACCCTACTAAAATATAACTACTTATAGCCATCGCCTCCCAAAAGACGAAGAATGTGAAGAGGTCATCGGCCAAGGTTAATCCTATCAATCCAAACATCATTATACCAAGTAATGTATAGTAGCTACCTAGATTCCTATCCTTCTCCATATAGTTTATAGAGTGTAGATATGTGGGTAAAGCCAAGATAGAGAAGACTAGTATAAAGAACTTACTGAAGTCATTTATGGATAGACTGGAGCTTCCTGGAATATCCATTAGTAATAACTTAAGATTTCCATTCCAAACTCCATCCTGAAGTATATATAGAATTAGAACTAAATATCCTATAAAACCTATTACACCGAGGTATCTAACCCTATTTTTTAGGAAGAATGCCGCTAAAACTGTTAATAACGGGACTAAACCCGATATAATTAGGATGTCGAAGATGGCATTAATTAACTGCATCATGAAACACCCCCAAATATCTTAAAAAATTCATTTAGACCAGCGACAATCGGGTTGAGTATTGGTGATGGATAGATACCAAATATAATTGCAAGAATAGCTAATGCAGCCATAGGTACCAACATGGAGGGGGGAGCCTCTTTAACATTCTCCAGTTCAGCAGGTAGCTTTCTAAAGAATATGCTTCTTATAAATATTGTCATATAGGCAGCCGATACCCCTGTACCTAGAACAGCAAATAATGTAAAGAGTATTCTATTCCCTAAGCCAACGTTATATAGACCACTAAAGATTATGAATTCACTTATAAATGCGGCGATACCAGGAAGTCCAGCGATCCCCATTGCACCAACGACAGCCACAACAGCGGTGAAGGGCATCTTAGAAGCTAGCCCACCAAGTCTCTCCAGATTCCTAACACCGACCGTATGTATCAATACACCGGCGACCATAAATAGAAGAGCCTTAAGAAGCCCATGGCTGAAAACATGCATGATACTACCCTCTAAAGATATTATATTTGCTGCGGCCAACCCGACAAACATATATCCCATCTGGCTTATACTACTATATGCAAGTAGACGTTTCACATCCTTCTGGGTAATAGCCATGAACCCCCCATAGAATAGAGTTACTATACCAAGTAGTAATAGGGAAGAGATGTAAATATCTGATAGCCATACATCACTCGTAAATGGGAGGGTAAATCTTATTAAACCATATAATCCAATCTCGATCATTACACCACTCAATATGACACTTATAGGTGTAGGTGCCTCCGCATGTGCCTCTGGAAGCCATCCATGAAGTGGGAATATAGCCATCTTAACACCGAAGCCGACTAACATAAGCCCTAGAAGGAGGCTTTGGATATCACTGGGTAAGACACCTACTATAGAATATAGATTGTCTAAATCGAATGTAATTCTACCGAATACCTCTAAACTATATATTCCTAGAATACCTATAGCGATAATTAAGAGTACACTACCTAACTGTGTATATAAGAGATATTTGAAGGCTACACGCCTCCTCTCTCCATACCCCCATTCAGCTATCATATAGTAACTAGGTATTAACATAGCCTCCCAGAAGAAGAAGAACTGAAGTATATTGTAACTTGCTAATGCACCCACCATAGCAGCTGTGTATAGCATATAAGTTAAATAGTATATATGGATATTCTCGGCATGATCCATATAGCCAACACTATATATAGCTGAGAATAACGTAACAATCAATACAATCAATATAAAAATATATGATACTCCATCTATCACGAAGACTAGGTTTAGAGATATAAAATTAGGTACTGCCGCCCACCTAATAATCTCGATGTATCTGGTTGGAGATACGTTATACAGTTGTATAACCATTAACATAGCCAGTAAAATAGTCGATGCAGATACATAGCCAGCTCTACTACCATATTTAACCGCCAATACATATGATAGGAAACCACCTATAACCAATAGATATAGAGTTAATAGGAATAACATGGCTATACCACCACTATAAATAGTGCTGTAGCAGCAACAAACATGATTAAGAGGTATGACATATTCATCCTTAAAAGACCTGTCTGGAGCCTCCTAACAATCTCAGATGCCGATATATAAATGTTTTTAGCCATATCACCACCCCCATTACTCTCGATATACTTAAATATAGAGTTTGAAAGTCCCAGTAGTCCATCTACAAATATCCTATAGTATATAGAGTTGATATACCATCTGTTATATAGGAAGAGCCATAGAGGTTTTAACGGTCCATCTACCAACTTTAGAATATCCGTTCTTCCAATAATATAGATATAATATGCCGGGGCGATGCCGACAACCACTATAATCATAGCCACGGCGAATAACGGTGTTAAAATCGATTTTATAAGAAAATCTGGTAATTTAAATAGGATTACCTCCTCAAAAACTATCTTCTCAATATTTAAATATTCAAATAACGGTTTAAAGTAGCCGGCAAGTAGGGGAAGTAGGAATCCAGATATGATGGATGCACCGGCAAGAATTATTAGAGGCGTCTTCATTAATACCCCTGGATCATGGGGTGGATGCCCATGCTCAATTAAATGCTTTACATTATCACTCTCCTTACCATAGAAAGCAAGTCCTAACATCCTAAAAGTATAGAAAGCTGTTAAAACCGCAGAGAGGGCAAGTATGATATATACTAGAAACTGACCCTCTACATATGCTGCATGTAAAATGGCATCTTTACTCCAGAATCCATTAAATGGTGGGACTCCAGCTAGGGATAGGCTACCGACCAACATAAGCATAAATGTCGTAGGCATATACCTTTTTAACCCACCCATATCACTAAATAGATAGCTTCCAACAGCATGACCAATCGCACCCGCGCTTAAGAATAGCAATGCCTTAAATATTGCGTGACTACTTAAGTGGAATATACTAGTTAAATAAGCATCTACAAACGCCTCTGGATGATCAATAAGGAGACCAGCTACTCCAAAGGCTGCAAACATATATCCTAACTGGCTCACAGTTGAATAGGCTAGGACCTTCTTAATCTGGTCAGACACCATACCCTGGGAGGCAGCTAAAAAGGCTGTAAAGGCACCTATCAATGCTACAGCTGTATAGAACGTTTGCAACTCTCCATATATATTTATGCCTAACTCCTCCAAACCCCAATAGACATTATATAGTATACCAGTTACTCTACCCAATAAATATACTCCTGCTTTAACCATTGTAGCTGCATGTATCAATGCACTAACTGTGGTGGGACCGGCCATCGCCTCTGGAAGCCATTCATGAAGTGGGAACTGGGCTGATTTACCTATAGGACCTAATAAAGCCAGTAATAATGTAATGGCTAACACCCCTTCACGGGCTAGCTGCCCGGCCCATTGAGGGTCGCTACCCAACTCTATAAAGTTTAGCGTACCAGATGAGATAAAGATTATTACAATAGCCGTCAATAAACCTATGTCACCAATCCTTGTAGTTATGAAGGCCTTCATCCCAGCATGTGTAGGGGGGTATGGACCAATCCAATATTTCTTTTCGTCTTTATAGTAATATCCTATGAGGGCATAGCTGGCGAATCCAACTCCTTCCCAGCCAAAGAATAGAGTTAGGAAGCTATCCCCAAGTACTAGGAGCTGCATTGAACCGATGAATATATTCATTAGGACCCAATACCTCAGTATCGATTCATCGCCATGCATATAGTCAATTGAATATATTAGTATTAGGGAGCCGATTAGGGATACTACGTTAGCCATAAAGAGGCTTAGTGGGTCGAGTAACACCCCAAATGTTATTCTATATCCATCGACTGGAAACCAATCGATCATAACAATATCATAAGGAATCTCTATCGATGTACCACCAACCGATAATACCCCATCAAACGCATCCAATCCCAAAATTAGTGAGGCGGATGCAGATAAAAGTCCTCCTAAAACAGCGACTACATCCCTAACTTTACTACCCAGTTTATTAGCTAATGGAATAACAAATACAATAATAAATGGGGCTAGCCAGATTAGATTAGCTAGGAGATCTAACAATTACCTACCACCTCAACTTCCTAAGTATATCAACGTTTAAAGTATTATATCTACGATATACCAGGATAGTTGAGGTGGTAGGTAATTGTTAGATCTCCTAGCTAATCTAATCTGGCTAGCCCCA
>DQVL01000010.1 GCA_015661745.1 Thermoprotei archaeon
ATAGGATGATCCATAACCTCAAAACCATCAATAGTTATAGATCCTTCATAACGTAGTAGTCCAGCTATACATCTAATCAATGTAGATTTTCCAGCCCCATTCCTACCTATCAATACAGCTGCTACACCATTTGATAAGTTAAATGATATATCATCCAATACTTGAAAGTCACCAAAGTATTTATCGACCCCTTTTGCCTCTAACATGTCTAACACCATAGTAGTATATGCCTAGGGGGACACTAGTAGATATTATTGAGTATATAATATTATCATAATATATTTTTAGGCCTAACCTCCCAATATTAACGGGTTCATTTGATGGATATAAATCCATTACAACTCCTTCATATCTGGGTGAGTAGGAGTATTTAAACATGACGTTGAGTAGATAGTATGAGGGGCTATAATAGAATATGCTTAATTCTTTATGTGTAGTAAAATATTGATATATTGGGTCAGCCCCTGTATACGGCAAATCTGCCTTACCATCTTCATCCACATCATAACCAGTTAAATCACTCCAGAAATTACCTAACTTTAATGTTTCGTTATACCATTTTGTATTTGTTGGTCTATAACCTATATATCTGACGTTCTGTATATTCTCTATGAAGTCATTACCATATATATATGCGGAAGAGTCTGGGTCGAATGATATACCTATATAGTTAAACGCTATAACATTATATCTTATTACTGCATATCTACCCGGGGTATAAGGAATATTACGTATATTAAGTCCAAAAACATTCCCTACTATCCAGTTATCCTCGATCAACACATCGTCAGACTCTGGTATAAATAGACCTTCTCCAATACCACCAACTCTATTGAAATATACCCAATTATGCTTTACAGTTATATTCTTGCTATACATTAAAGCCATACCCGCCACGTAATCTGTTATGTTATTATATCTGATAGTATAGTTCTCACTATACATAAGATGTATACCATATCTACCGGATTTAAAGATGTTTCCCTCTATCAATGTATTGTAGTTATGATCATTATAGATACCATCTTTGACATTGGTGAATACATTATCTACAACACGGACTCTATCCGAATACCATGTATATATACCATGCTGCCTATCAGATAAGTAATACTCTTCTATTCCATTAATTACATTCTTCTCTATAGATATGTTAAAAGAGTTTTTTATTAAGATCCCAAAGAAGTTATTGTCAAGTATATTGTTATATACTACTATATTACGAGAATCCTCAATCCTTATACCTGCATCCTCAGTTGAATAGGCTCTACCTGAATTCACAATCTTAAAGCCACTTATAACGACATTATACGTATTCTTAATAATGATTAACGTACCGTATAACCCACCATCAATTACTGGATACCCCTCACCAATAAGCTTGACCGGTTTATCAACTATAATATATTCGTTATAGAGTCCTGGGCCAACATATACTGTAGAATATTCTGGAACGTTTTCCAAAGCCTCAGAAATTGAATTATAATGGAATCCATACTCATCCCAAATCCTATTATCCGATCCATATACTGGGGTTAAACCAATAAATGATTTTATAAAAAGAAATATGAAGAATAGATATATATGTCTAAATTTCATTATCTCAGCCATATTTACGCTTAATAATTAGACCAGCTATAAATGGGATCAATAGTAGGAAGAATCCTATGTTAAAATATGCTAGAACCTTGAAGTTTGCAATCTCGTAATAACCAATTACATATGGAGTGAAGGGGTCGATCTCGATCCTCGCTAGTTGTGGATCTATATCATGACCATATCTATATAGCCAATACTGGAAGTATATTACTATTCCTACGATGATTGAGATTATTAGATATTTTGCATATTTAGACTTCTTTGGGTCTCCAAAGAGGAATATATATGTGAGTATTGATATCAATGGATATAGGATTGGTAGGACCTTAAGCTCAATCATCTCCTCAGGGATTATATCTTTAAGCCCTACATAGTGATTGGCTATGTTTAGACTATCTATCGGTCCATCTACATATCCATAGCCATATATATCTATCGCCAACCACTTCCTACCCATAAAAGCTGGGTTTACATTTAAAGTCCATAGGGGAAATATGATTCCGATGAGTGGAATGATTACAATGATATATTTAATTAAATCAATTTTATTAACCATTTACCTCACCTACACCTCCATCTTCATACCCTGAAAAACTTTATCCATGTTATTATATACCCAGTTATAGAGCTCATCAAATGTATAGATTTTTCCATCTACCTGCTCAGCAAATGATTCAGCTTCAACCCTAGATTCAAAAGCCACTATTCCACTAGACATTGGAGTCCATATCTTATCTGGATCTCCCCTTACGAAATATGCATCATAGGCGGATATACGTTCTTCACTGTTATAGTCATATACATAGATATCTTTAAATCTATTTCGCCCCCCATTCTCTATAATATATAGGAATAGACCGCCAATATCATCGAATAAAACCCATCTCTCCTCATCTAATGAATATGCAAGTGCAGAAAATTTCTTCTCACTTATAACCATTCCACAGTAGTCACATCTATCCTCTCCATATTTTATCTCGGGGATTGATGGAGTACTTACATATATATAGTAGAGGGTAAGGGCGATACCCAATACAATAAAAAACATTGGAATAAAAAGTTTTTGAGCCATTTCCGCCACTTAAGTCGGTTCTACAATGAGCCATCCAGCCATCTCAAGGTGAAGTGGTGAACAGAATTCTGAACAGTAGAATGCATAGACACCTGGTTTATCTGCAACAAACTCTATGGTTGCAGTTTCACCGGGCTCTAAACTGGCATTAATATTATATTCACATATAGAGAATCCATGGGTCGCATCTGGTGTGGTCTCCACATTTGTAGCATATATCCTCACTATATCTCCCTGTTTAACCCTGATAATATCTGGAGTAATTGTACTTCTAATCAATGTTGCATATACTATAGTTGCTGGTTTACCATCTATAGTCGTCCTCTCAATACGCTCCTCACCTTTATTAATAGCGTGTGGATGTTTATTGAATGTAATTGGATCTGTACCTACTGGATATACCTCGAGAGCCTTAATCTTATTTATATCAATAATCTTTGCATAATGAGGCTCACCTATACCTATTGGATAATCTATCAACACCTTCATCTTCTCCCCAGATATATCTATAACCTGGAAGTTCTGAGGCTTCAATGGACCTAAAATAGGGAATCTATCTATCGACCATTTATTCAATGCAACGACATATTTACCCTTTGGAGATGGTGAGTTACTCTCTGGAGCTGCAAGATGCCCAATATTATAGTGTATATCCACTTTATCAACCACTTTCCATGCTTCATCTCCCTCAAAGTATGGTGGACCCAATGTCCACTTAGCAATCTTATTATCTATGAATAAACTTGTGTATGCATATCCCTTGTCATCAAACTCTGTATGTAGAGGACCTAAACCAAGCTCAACCTGTGCAACCTTTACGGTGTCAAATCTTAATATGGGTACTCCATATACATCCCTCCCCTCATAATCCTTCTTCTCTATAGCCTCCCAAATCTTATCAGCACTATATACAGTGGCTACAGGTTCAAGCTTACCAGCTACAGCTATATAATCACCTCTAGGCGCAATATCTGCACCATGTGGACTCTTCGGTTCGGGGGTAAAGTATAGTATTCCCTCATTTATCGCCGTCTCCAAGCTGATTACCTTTATCCCATTCAACTCCTTATATTTACCCTGTCTTATAACTTCTTCAGCCTTCTTCCAGAGTATTATATGGAGATAATCAAAGTCGTATTCAG
>DQVL01000076.1 GCA_015661745.1 Thermoprotei archaeon
AACATCCTAATAAAACCTTAATACTTCATAGATAATAAGAATATTGAATTTACTGTCCCTAAATTTTTTATCCATAAATTTTGAACCCTCCCCCACCCATTCTCCTTGCATTAAATAAATGTTCATAGACAACTTTATGTGGCTTACCCAATGCTAGCATTTTAATTGCTTCATCAGCCAAGTATATATCTTCAAAACTTCCTATTATAGCTACAAAATTTCTATATATGGATATGTAGGTATTAGTTGTTTCTTCAATTATTCTTTTTGCTTTTCCCTTCTCACCAATTATCCTACCAAGTACACGGCGAAGGTTATTTTCATCTCGCTTCTTTAGATATATATTTATATCAATTACGTGGAGATTCATATCACTATCTAATAGTATAAATGCTTTGTCAGGTGAGAAGCCAAGGTTTATAGCCTTTATAATATTGGATGCTGCAATAACATTATCCATATCATCTCCAACGACTTTTATAACCCCCTCCCTCTCGTTAATTTCAATACTTGTATTTGTAAGGTTTTCAATCTTCTTTTTAACCTCACCTCTCTTCCCTATTAATATACCTAGTCTATCGGGTTCTATTGGTAATCTATACTCCATTTTATTCACCCTCTGAGTATAAATTCAAGTATATCTTCATAATTGGGGGTTTCAACCCCTGCTTCTCTAAAAAAGTCTAGTATATTTAAAATGTCTCTAGCGAGGAATTCATCCGCATTTGGATGGTTTTTTACTACAGCTTGACCAAAGTCGAATAAAATAGGTTTTCTTTTGTAATAGAATATGTTGTATTCACTTAAATCTGCATGTACAAGCTCTGCATAATCATATAATATCTTCACTTGTCTAAGTACTTGGAGGAGCATATACTGTGTAACCCCCCTCAATCTCTTATATTCCTTAAGTGTTGGTGCAGGGGTGGAATCCATACCTATAAACTCCATTACAATTATATTTCTATAGTGGTCAATAGGTTTTGGGACATATACACCGGCATTATATGCTTTTTTGAGATTCTTATATTCCTTTGAAGCCCATGTACTAATTAGTTTAACAGTTGAGGTATCTATCCCATTAAATCTTGGGTCGCCTAATATATACTTCAGTCTTCCACGTTTAAATTCAGCTGTCCAAGTTAAAAAAATTTTTATAGCTATTGGCCTACCCTCCTTATCAATTCCTGCATATACTCTAGCCTCCTTACCGGAAGATATGATGCCTCTAACCTCATATATTACTCCCTTATTTACAAGGTGATATAGGTGTAGAAGTGTCGATTTGTCAAAGACCTCTTCTATAACTTCTCTCTCATCTTCATCTTTCTCTCTTAGGAGATACTCCCTTACAAATTTATTTAATTTGTACTCGAGTTTTTTATCTATCCAGTTATTATACTCCATTTCAGAGTAGCCACTCCGGTATGTAACCATTTTGGATTAGCCATTGCTTCTGTGAGTTTGTATATCTACCAATAATATCGCCTCTGGTATCGTTTTGAAAACCCCATAATTCAATTAATACTGCGTCACCAACTCTAATCCATACCTTCTTCCTAAGTTTACCTGGTATTCTACATACCCTTTCTTTACCATCTGCACATGTGACTAATACTCTATCAGCACCCAGAATTTTTTTTGCAATACCTATTACTTGCCCCTCAGATGGTAGGGGTGTATCTTTTAAATCCCTTTCAGACATAACTCTTCTTTTCCCCACATACACCACCCTCAATAATATATAGTATCATAGTATTTGAATGGGATATTAACTAGCTTCTCCTGGTATCAATATATATAGCTACTTCCACTCCATATTGTTTTGCCACTGCATCTGGATGTATAAACCTCTCCTTTATCCCTATTTCAATACATTTTTTACCGTATAAAATTATGGATATAGATGATTTAAAGAGTTGAATAAGCTCATCCTTGTTAACAATTTTAGTATATGTTTTGTCCTTAAAGACTTCATGTCTCTCCTTCACATCTTTATCATAGACCGTTATAAACTGTCCATATCTAGGGCTATATCTAATATCAACGTAGAATATATCTCTCGACATTACCCTATTTTATTGGTGGGACTGGACTCTCAGCGCCACATATCTCACATTTTAACATTAGGTTTCTCCTCACCTTCTCTAATTTTGTGTCATATCCGCCACATACGGGGCATTTGACATATCTCTTTATGAAATAGTTTATCGTATTCTGTAGCGTTATATCATCGACTCTTGTATGAAGAATTAATCTATCATTTGATGGGGATGCTGGAGCAGCCAATTCAAGAGTTAAGAATTTTCTTAAGATATTAGGGTCTCTATTTAGATACTCCGTTATCTCCCCAAAATTTAATATAACGGTTTTGTTTTTCCCTTGATAGAATATCCTTACTGTTGGTGGGTTGAATCGTGTTGTAACTTGTTTATAACCTGTCTCAGGAATCTTTGTATATGCTTCTTCAATCATCTTCTGATATGCCTCTCTCGATTTGAGATCCATATTAATGACACCTTCTATGCATATATTTCATAACAATAATTAAATAATATTGTGTATTGCTATGAGTATCCCCGCCTTAGCTATAATCGGTGGTACAGGGCTTGAAGAATTCATTGATGTAGGTTATAAATATCATAAAGAGACTATGTTTGGAACAGTTAGCTATGTATTGGGGTCTATATCTAATGTTGATATACTCTTCATCCCTAGACATGGCTTCAAACATGAAGATCCTCCTCATAAGGTTAGGTACAAAGCCTATATCGATCTTATAGCTGCTCATGGAGTATCTAAAGTAATTGCATTTACTGCTGTTGGGAGTCTAAGATATGATTTAGAGCCTGGTTCGATAGTAATTCCAAATCAGATAATAGATTATTCTCTCCATGATGATACATTCTATAACTTAGATTCATTCCATGTAGATTTTACATTTCCATACTGTGTTGATATGGGTTTAAAGGCTTTCGAGGTACTTAAGAGTAGGGGTCAGGACATACGTTATGGATATACATATGTCTCTACATATGGTCCACGGTTTGAGTCTGCAGGTGAGATCGATATGCTTCGTAGGGTGGGAGCTGATATTGTAGGTATGACTAATATACCTGAGTCTGTATTGGCTAGGGAGGCAGGTCTACATTATATGGTTATATCTGTTGTATCAAATTATGCAGCTGGTATGCAGGCGAGGATTACGGCTGATGAGGTATATGACCTAATGAAACGTGTAAAGCATAGGTTGAGA
>DQVL01000028.1 GCA_015661745.1 Thermoprotei archaeon
ATAAATATGTAGGCGACCGTCTTATATTACATCTTAATACCTTCCACTCTCCCAAATCTATAGATAGATTTTTAAGTTCAGTTAAAGAGGTGATTATGAATGTATGAGAGGAGACAAGCTAGGTGGTTTGAGAGGACTCTTTTCGAGTATAACTTAGATGATGAAGAAGTTAATGAGGTTATAAAGGTTTTGGAGGAATATCTACCATCAAAATTGATTAGAAAGAAATTCTTGTTTCCCTCCCTTTCAGAATTTGAGGTTGTTAGACATTTTACAAGGCTTTCACAGCAAAATTATGGTGTTGATCAAGGATTGTATCCGCTTGGAAGCTGTACAATGAAGTATAATCCAAGAGTTAATGAAGATATAGCGTCCCTTGATGGATTCGCTAATTTAAATCCACTCCAGGATCCTGATGAAGTACAAGGATTGTTAGAGTTGCTCTATAAGCTTTCAGAATATTTGTCAAAGTTAACTGGTATGGACTATTTTTCATTGCAACCTGCAGCAGGAGCCCAAGGGGAACTCGTCGGTGTATTAATAATGAAAAAATATTTTGAGGTTAAGGGTGAGAATAGAAATGAGGTTATCGTCCCCGATACTGCCCATGGCACCAATCCAGCCTCAGTAAAGATGGCTGGTTTAAAAGTAGTGGAAGTCCCCAGTAATAGGGATGGAATTATAGATCCAAAAATAATTAGGGAGACCGTTAGTGATAAGACGTTGGGTATCATGTTGACGAATCCAAATACTTTGGGTGTATATGAAGATTATATCGGGGAAATTGCTGACATTATACACGGCTCTGATGGGCTCCTATATTATGATGGAGCTAATTTAAATGCAATTTTAGGCTGGATCCGTCCAGGTGATATGGGTTTTGATATAACACATGTAAATCTTCATAAGACGTTTTCTACACCACATGGTGGCGGCGGTCCAGGTTCTGGACCAGTCGGTGTTAAATCTTTTCTTAAGGATTTCCTGCCAGTCCCAATTATAGAAGAAGTAGGTGGAAAATATGTCTTTAACTGGGATTTAAAACATACTATAGGTAAAGTTCATTCATTCTATGGAAATGTACTTATACAATTAAGAGCCCTAGCATACATACTTAGAAATGGGTTTGAAGGTTTAAGGGAAGTGTCTGGAACCGCATTATTAAACTCCAATTATCTATATGAAAAGCTACGTAGTTTTAATGGGGTTCATCCATACCCAAACAATTTGAAGCCTAGAATGCATGAATTTGTGTTATCAGTCAAAGAATTAAAGGATAAATATGATGTTAGGGCTAGGGATATAGCTAAAAGGATAATTGACTATGGAGTCTATGCACCAACTATATATTTCCCAACAATTGTAGAGGAGGCTTTAATGATAGAACCTACTGAAACCGCCTCTAAAAAAGAACTTGATGAATTTATAGATATATTTAAGATGATATTGGATGAAGTAGTTAATGAAAAGGATAAAGTTTTAAATTCACCATTGAATACATCTGTTAGACGGATTGATGATGCATATGCATCTAGACCTAAGACAATGAAGCCCACATATAAATGGGGGGAAGATTAATGACTAAGATATACTTGAAAACATTTGGATGCACTTTAAACACCTATGATTCTAATATTATGGAGTCTTATCTATTAGAAGCCGGTTTTACACTGGTCGATTCAATTGATAAATCTGATATTGTGGTGTTGAATACATGTGGAGTGAAGAAGCAGACAGAGGATAAAATAATTTCACATCTTAGAAGAATTAGGAATAAATATCCAAATAAAAAACTTGTTGCTACTGGATGTTTACCTCTTATTAATCTCGATAGGTTGGAGGCAGAATGTTCTCTAGATGGCATTTTAGGACCTTCTCCCGGTAATGAGATTGTAAAGGCTTTGGATTTAATATTGTCTGGAGAAAAATATATAAACCTTAATACCAATAAGATTGAAGCTCCAAAGATTATAAGAAATGGTGTTACCGCACCACTTGCAGTATCTTCGGGATGTCTAGATAAATGTAGTTTCTGTGGAACTAAAAATGCTAGGGGTATGGTAAAAAGTCTTGATATCGAGAGTGTTATAAAATCAATTAAAAAATATATTTCTAGAGGTATTAGAGAGATACTGCTTACATCAGTTGACTTAGGTGCATATGGTTTTGATCTAAAACCTAGAAAAACATATATAGACCTACTAAAGTCTATTAAGGAATTGCCCGGTGACTTTGTAGTCAGGGTGGGTATGATGAATCCTAGATGGGTCTATATGTATCTTGATGAACTAATTGAATTATTTCGAGATAATGGACGTTTTTACCATTTCATACATATTCCAGTTCAATCTGGAAGCGATAAGGTTCTATCGATAATGAATAGGGGGCATGGTGTAGATGAATATCTAGAGTCGGTTAGTAGATTGCGGGAAGAACTGGGAAAAGATTTTACTATTATGACGGATATTATAGTTGGGCATCCAGGTGAAGATGACTATGATTTTGAGCTTACCTTAGAATTAATAAAGGAGACTAAGCCAGATTTTGTAAATATATCCCAGTTTTTCCCTAGGCCAAACACTCGATCGGCTACAATGAAGAAAATACCTACTAAAATAATAAAGGAGAGAAGCAGAGAGTTGTCGAGATTATGTGACGTTATATTATACGAGAGGAATAAGTTGTGGCGTGGATGGATAGGGCCCATTTTAGTTAATGAATTTGGTAAAGGGAGGTATTTGGGAAGGAATTACGCATATAAAATCTTTGCTTTTGAGTCTGAAGCCGACTTACTGGGTAAATTTATGGAGGTTAAGTCGGAGCGGGTCTATACAACCTGGCTCTATGCAGTACCTCGTAAAGAAGCTTCTTCAATCTTTGATTTACACTGACTATCCGGATGTATATTTTCACCCTTCTCCTCAACAAATTCTCTATTAACCCCTCGGTATCTTCACTATCATCTATAATATATACGTATCCAATTGTAGATGGTATGTGTGAGTCACTTCCTGCAGATACTCCTTTATTAAGATCTTCAGCTAATTTACTCAATACTATATAATTTATCTTGGCCTTTGGATCATGGGCATTGGCTACTTCTATTATATCAACATATCTTAGGGCATCCATAACGTTTTTCTCCTGCGTTTTATTCCTTGTTTTATCAAGGGGATGAGCCATTATAGATATTCCATTTTGACTCCTTATAAAATCTATTAGTTCATGAAAGGATAGTTTCCTATGTGGTTCTTTATATATGTTTAACCCTATTAAATGTCCATATTCTGTATAGAATTCAATACCTGGAATTACACTTACTTTTGTGATATGTTTAATGGCTTTTAAAGCCCCATCTAATCTTTCATGGTCTGTAATGGCTATGCAATCTAACCCATTGCTTAACGCATATTTTTCGATCTCATCAAATGTATTTATTGCGTCGTGGGAGTAGAATGTATGTATATGAAGGTCGCTTTTCATATTATTATCTCACTTTAGAGCCGTTTTCAATATCTCCATCTACTGTTAGAAGACTAATATTCCCTTTCCCATCATCTGCTGCCAATATCATACCTTCAGAGTATTCCCCCATCAACTTCTTCTTCTTTAGGTTTGTAATGACAATGACTTTCTTACCAATCATATCCTGGGGTGAATAATAATTAGCTAAGCCTGCTAATACCTTTACTGTTCTATCCCCTATATCGATATAAAGCCGCAGAAGATTCTTACTTCCTTCCTTCTTAAGAGCTTTAACAATTGTTCCTACTCTAAGATCGAGTTTCTGAAACGTCTCGATATCAACCTCCTCCATATTCTCACCCCTAATTTCTTTAAGCTTATTTCTTATTTCCTCTTTATCAATTTTATAGAATATTGGTCTAAATTCTGAAGCTATAAGATATACATCTTTAGGAGTATATATGTCTTTCCAACCCACCTCCCTATAATCTAGACCTAAATATTCCAGAATTTTCTTTGAGGATTCTGGTATGATTGGATATAGCATTATAGAGATTCTCTTTAATGTCTCTGCAAGTATATATAGGAGCCCTTTTACTTTATCTGGTTCTTCCCTCCATGTTTCCCAGGGTTTCTCATGGTTTATAATGGCATTTGCCTCTCTAACTAGGCTCATGACTGAATAGATTACCCTCTGGAAACGCATATCCATATATTCCTTATCAACTTTATCAGCTGTTTGTATCCCCATATGGTAGAGTTTTACTTGTCTATCAGTCTTTGGCTTCGTCTTCTCTATTTTACCATTTGAGTAACGTTTTATTAAATTTAGAACTCTATGTACCAAATTTCCTAGGTCATCATTTAATTCTTTGTTTACACAATATTCTAGTGTTGATAAAGTAAAATCTGTGTCTCTTGTCTCTGGCCTCAAGTATATTAGGGTATATCTCCAATAGTCACCTGGGAGTAGCTTGATGGCTTCGTCTCCCCATATACCTATCCCCTTTGTTTTGGAGAATTTCTGTCCCTCAAATGTAAGCCATTCAGTAGCTCCAATATGGAAATTTAAGGTATATTTGTCGTGTGTAGCCATAAGAAGGGATGGAAATATTATTGTGTGAAAAGGTATATTATCCTTTCCAATAAAGAAAGCTATGTGAGTATTTTCATCGAGCCAGTAATCCATCCACCCATCTTTCCTGTCTTGATTCTCAAAATACTCCATTACAGCTGATACATATCCTAATACTGCATCGAACCAGACATATATTGTAAGGTCTTCAGCGTCAGGGAAGGGTGCTGGTACCCCCCACTTATTATTTCTAGTTATTGATCTAGCTTTTAAACCCTGTTTTATCATTTGAAGACTGAAGTTTTTAGAGTTATCTGACAATGTTTTAGATTGTTTAATCCATCTATATAGCTTATCTGAAAATTTTGGTAGATCGAAGTAGTAATGCTTAACCTTCTTTACAGTAGGTTTTAAGTCACAAATTGAGCATCTAGGATTCAAAAGGTCCAATGGATCCAAGAGTTTTCCACAGTTTTCACATTGATCTCCCCTAGCCCCGTCATACCCACAATGTGGACAGATTCGTAATTGGGACCTGTCCACATTGTGGATATGACGGGGCTAGTGGAGATCAATGTGAAAACTGTGGAA
>DQVL01000067.1 GCA_015661745.1 Thermoprotei archaeon
TAATCTTATCTCCAAGTCTTGGTAGACCTGTTATAGAACAACTCATAACATACCACATATTTCTGTAATTATTCTGATCCACACCTCTCCAAAAACTTTAGGTTGATATCCACCACCACCTAGAAGCGTAACGCCGACACCACGATCAAATGCTATAGATACTAAATATTTAACCGCCTTTACGAAAGAGTCTATATCATAATCTAAATGTGTTAATGGATCCCCACTTATCCCGTCCGTACCCGCCTGTATAATTACATACCCAAACTCCTTTTCAGTTATGAATTCATCAATATTCCGAACCTCATTCAATAATATATTGCCATCTGCACCAGGCATGACCTCTATATTAACCTTTGTACCAACTGCTTCACCCTTCCCAGTCTCATATGAATAACCAGTTCCAGGAAATAGGAACCTCGGGGACTCATGGATATCAAATATTAATATATTTGGATCAGATTCATAGGAATAGTAGATACCGTCACCATGATGGGCATCAATATCTATATATAAAATGTTTAGAGCGACATCCCTAATAGATTCTATTGCTACACCAATGTCGTTGAATACACAGAATCCAGATGCTCTATCTCTAAATGCATGGTGCCAACCACCAGCTAAATTTACGGCTACACCCCCATCAATAGTCTTTAATACTGCATCTCTAGTTGCACATACACTTACTAATGAAACATCATATACACCCTTGTAAGCTGGTGTATCACCATAATCAAGAAATCCCGAGCCCAACTCAGATAATCTCTTAACATATTCAATATAACCCTTTGTATGGAAGAGTTTTAGGTAGGACTCACTACATCTAAACTCATTAACCTCTACAATACAGTCTATATACTCATCTCTTATCCTATCAAATCGATTGAGAAACTCTTGATATCTCTCAACATTAAGGGGATGATTTGGAAAACCATATTTAAAGAGTATTGGATTAATATATAGATACACCTTCCGAGACATTCCAATATGCCAAATATACATTTATAGATATAATAGATTTAGATTAATAAGGTATTAGATAATTGCTAAAGAAAAATTATGATCGATACTACTATGATACCGAAGAAGGTGAGCATTAAATAGAATAAAATTTTATTAGAAATTAGTTAACTTGACTTTAACATTATATAAATTTTAGAATTACTTAGTTATATGAAAAATATTTAGGTTATATGTTATATTAACGTCTTCTACGGGCCAATACTAGATGGATCACATCCCTATCATGGAGTACATAGTCCCTAGGTAACCGAATACCAGTTCTAACATCTATACCGTGAAGAAGATATTTTGGGAAATCACTATGTATATGAGCGGCTAGATCCATTAGAGTAGCACCTCTAGGGAGTAGGAATACATCAGGTAGGACACGCCCCCGTCTATCAGACAGCTTTTCAACATCTTCAACTGGATATACAAATTTATAACCCATAACTTTGAAGACTAGAGTATTTAAGGCAAACTGCACACCAGTCCTCATTATCTTGGAGAAGACGAATCGCTCCATATACTCAAGAGCACGTCTCTGTTTATCATTTAATGCATCGGGTTTTATAACCTTAAACTCCTCGGATCCAGGGATATATTCTACAAGTCCCTTCTGTTGAGCCCTTCTAAGGGCTAACTCAGAATCGGCTGATGACGGTATTACCACCACATCCTTTAAAGTATTGCTAAGCCTCAAATAATTTTTCTCAGCCTCATCTAAATCGATCTTATTAGCTACGACAACTGTCGGTTTAGAGACGTCTCTAATGACATATGCAAAATTTCTTGTCTCCTCCATCGTCCAATCTTTAAAGGGCTTATCAATCAACCCAGTCAATTTAAGAGCCTTTTCAATATGAGTTGAACCTACCTTAATACCACTCAAAACTGTATATAATGCCTCTACCAAACCCAATGTCTTTTCATATTTCTCAATAGTTGTTCTATTACCCTCTATAATCTTATGATACCATAATACCAGCTCTTCTTCAATATCATAATAGTCAGAAAGTGGATCACCATATCCAGGTTCAACTATGTTACCCTCAGCATCTATACTTCCCGATGCATCTACTACATGCAGTAGCGCATCTGATTGGGCGGCAACTGTAAGGAATTGATTACCCAATCCCTTACCCTGATGAGCGCCTTTAATGAGACCCGGGAGATCAATAAGAGTTATCGGATAAAACCTCATTTTATTTATACATAAACTGTTTCTAGGGTCATCATCTACATTAAACTCTCCACATACACAGGGAGATGAAACATGTGCAACTCCAATATTAGGCTCCTTAGTTGTAAATGGATATGGCTGGACCTCAGCATCTAGTAGGGTCGCAGCATTAAAAAATGTGGTTTTGCCAGTATTAGTCTTACCAACAATCCCTATACGGATACTGGTCAAATAATATTCACCCCACCAACAATCACATAAAAATAGGTCTAACGATAAAATAAAATTTAGATGTTGGTAGACTTAAAGTATAGAAACTAAGTTAATTAAGTGGTGTTTGATGACTGGAGTGAACAACATAGAAATAAGAAAGTTAGGATCAGGAATATATCTAAAAATTGGTGGTAGGAGATACGGTCTAGACAAAATATCTCCTAAGAAGGACCTAGACTATAATTTAATATCCCATGCACATTACGACCACCTCCCAACGAGGGCAAGGGGGAGAGTAATAGCCTCTAGAGAAACCCTTGAACTTGCTAAGTTAAGAGGTAGAACCTATTACAATATAGTTTATGATCATAAGGATATTGAATTATATGAGGCTGGACATATACTCGGTTCAACAGCCTTCTTGATAGAGGGTAAAGTCTTATATACAGGAGATATTAATGACAACGATAGAATTATTTTAAGGGGATTCAAACCACCAAACGCGGATATTCTAATTATAGAGGCTACATATGGATCGCCAGAATATATTTTTGGAGGATTTAAGACCCAAGTAAATAAACTCCTTAAATTCATATCTATCAATATAAGTAGAGGTAGAAATATAGTGTTGAGGGCATACCCCTTAGGAAAGCCACAGATAATATCGCTACTACTAAGTAAAATTAAGAACCTATATTATACCAATAAAATAAAAAAGTATAATGACGCATATATGAGAATAGGTGGAATCGAGATACCCCAGAGAATACTCGAGGGAGAATTGGAAGAACCCTTCGTACTTATTGCTGCATCAAATGAAAACTTACGTATTCTCGAAAGACACAATCCAATAGAGGTTATATTATCAGGGTGGACAATCAAATATGGCGGTGGATTACCTGTAAGCGATCATTCTGATTTTAGAGGATTATTAAGATTAATTGATAAAGTTGAGCCGAAAAAGATATATACTATATATGGAAATGCAGAAAAATTCGCTAAAATACTTCAGGAAATGGGTTATGATGCTGAACCACTAAAATAAATATATGACGTTAAAAGTGATTATCTAGAAATTATTCTGGGATGACCCTAGTAAGGGCATATATAAGGGTATATGGGAGGGTACAAGGTGTATTCTATAGAGCAAATACACGGAATAAGGCTAGGGAGCTCGGGCTAAAAGGATATGTAAGAAACCTGTCAGACGGAAGTGTAGAGGCTGTTGTAGAGGGAGATAAAGATAAAGTTGAAAAATTGCTTGAGTGGATGCGTATAGGACCTCCAATGGCTAAAGTAGACAGGGTTATTGTGGAGTATCAAGAGTATAAAGGAGACTTTAAAGATTTCACAATAAAATATTAATTTTACAGTCGCCTCCGGCGTGAAAGTTTATGGTTTAAGTTATGGGATGAATCGCTGTTAGGTTTATATTTCTGCTTGTCGACTTTATTTTCGTCGGGGCTGGGGCTATATACTCTATTCAGGGGTTGTGGTGAGCCAGCCCATAACACGTCGTGAAGCTCCCGACTCCAGTCTAGGAGTAGCTCACTTTATCTGTTTAACACAGTCTCTAACAATCTTAAATCTCTCATCAGGGGGTATGCCACCACCCTCCAATATATATGATGTATAGGCTGAAGCATAACATGAAGCTTCAACAGCATCTCCATACTTACCAATCCCATATAGAAACAGATATGTATAAATGTCCCCGGATCCAGTCTCATCAACATTAGAAACTGGATATGAAGGAATATAGTATCCTGAATCCTCAAATATAAGGGTGGAGCCTTCGATACCATCTGTGATAACAATATATCTCGCGTCGATACTATCAATATCTACATATGGATACTCATCGTTAGATAATTTAAAAAGGTAGAATGGCATCTTTAAGAAGTTTTGAGGAAGTTTCCTATATGTTATAGACCCATCATCCATCGCTACTCTTATAAAGCCTTGGATATCGATGGAGAGATTAAATAGATTAGATAACTTATGTACAAGACTAAATGGGACTTCATTATATACTGGGGAGACGATTACATGCTTGGGTACCAATCTCTCCAAAAAATCGATTGTATTAGCTATTGTTAATTGATAGCCACCACCAGAAATTTTTTGGAGTCTTCTATCAGCAACATATATATTAGTAAAACGTATCGTATCATATCCATAAAAGACCTCTAGGAAACGAGTATAATCACCTTGATAATTCGTCCATATATCGAAATCCGAGCCTACTGGAGATACTACAGAGTATCCTCCACCAACCAATTTATAGGCTCTATACATATGGGTTGGTGGGCCGCCTAAGGCTTCAATTACCTTCCCATCTCTAAGTATATTTCTGTCAAATGTATATCCTCCAACAACCGATATTATATCAATCCACCACCTTAGAGGTCCAGAAGGTTAAGTTTTACATCCCCAAAATATTTTTTATAGACAGTTCTATCCAACTCAATTATACTGAATTCAACAGTAGGTCCAACTATACAACCTTCCAATACATGACCACCATATATAGATTCTTCATCCGAAACCACCATGTGAATATGTACAATAGGTTTACCATCCATCCAAGATATGTTACCTACACATGAAGAGAGCTCATAGAGACCTTCCTTCTCGATGACTTCATATTCTCCACTCTCCATATCAAAGAATCCAAGTCTAAACCTAGTGAGAGCTCCTATTAGAGAGATTATGCCAGATTGCACCCCCTCTTTTTCAGCCACTGTTATAAGAGATTTAAGAAGATCCTCACCAGATTCTAATCTACCGAAGATTACACGTTTAATACCGAAGGATGAATATCTCATAATATACGTAATAATTCGTTTATAATTTTAAGTCACTATTAAACGGTGAAACTTGTTATGATGCCAATAAAAGATATTAATCCCACACATACAAAACCGGTAGTTACAAGACTCTTAGTAGGGATTAATATTATAATATTTATAGTTACTTTCTTCAACCCAAGGTTTACCGATATAATTGATATGTGGGGTTTTAGACCTATCTATTTATATACAGGTATAAGGTTTGAAACAATATTTACATCAATGTTCCTCCATGGAGATATTCATCATATATTTGGAAACATGCTCTACCTATGGATTTTTGGAGATAATGTTGAGGATGCACTGGGACATGGTAAATATCTAATGACCTATTTAATATCTGGAGTGGCAGCTTCAGCCATACAGAGTATATTCTCCCCCATATCTACAGTTCCCATGATAGGTGCATCAGGAGCTATAAGTGGTATCCTTGGAATGTACCTACTATTTTATCCAAGGGCTAGAATAGTTACACTACTCTTTCTAGGTTACTTTATAACAACCACAGTTTTACCTGCATTTCACTATATATGGTTCTGGTTTATAATGCAATTCATCCTAGGCTCAATATCAATATTAAACCCTATACCTGTGGGAGTGGCATATTGGGCTCACATAGGCGGGTTCGTTACAGGATTACTAATTGGAGCTATATTATATAATACTAGACAGGTTAGGCTAAAGAGAATGGAATACCTAGAGTATATATTATATTAAGTGGTAAGCCGTATATGAAGAGTCATATCCCTCGGGTTATATAGAACATGGTTTACACCATCTAACCCGCCTCCATCTACCACAATGGAGATGGCATCCTCTTCACTATATGCTCCTAGGGATATAGATAATCGCCTTCCATTAAATGAAACATATATTTTTGAAGGGAGGATACTATAATTTGAATTTGATATTCCATATTTCCTATTTAAGTATCTATATAACTTCAAACCCCTCATTACATTATCTGGATATACTACTCTTAAACCTAATGATGACAAAGTCTCCTCAATCACATCATCACCCGACAATATGATGATGGGATTAATATTAGTCATTAAGGCCTCAAGAAACCTATTTGATATATTAGAAATAGATATATCTACCTCTCTAATCTTAGGACCGTCAAGTAAACCAGACATAATAGATTTAACTAACGTATATCTAAAAATCCCACCTCTAAATTTATCGTTCCATCGTCCAGGAACATATATTGTGAACCCGTCTCCACAAACAAGTATAAAGGGAGATTTTATTTCTGTAGCTATACTTCTAATAGGTTTATAAATTCTATAGTTAGACAGTAGTTTTTCAATCAATACCTTACTCCATTCATATGATTTACTATGGATGATGTATGGAGGGAGCTGTGGATTTACGATTATATAGATCTTTTCATTTAGGCAACCCATCCTCCTCAAATCGAGAACCATATTTAACACCTTAGAAGCAAAAGCAAATCTCTCGACATAATAAGAATAATTAAAATTATTATAGGGATGAATAGAGGCCCAATTTTATATGCTAAATAGATGATTGAAGCCAAGACAATATTTAAAAAGATGAAGTTCTTTAGAGAGATATTTGTAATAACCCCAAAAACCAATACAATTAGAGATAAAGCATAGTACGTACTTGCTATGGAGGGTAGTGAGACATAGATGAAGAGTGTGGATATATATAGTATAATATAGTATTTAATGATTCTCCCCAGAATCACTAGAAACCTCATGGAATCCACCCTCATCAATATTTAGTAGGACTCTAAACCTGTTCTCAGGCAGATGAGGTGTTCTATAGCCTATGAGCTCCCTCCTAAGATCTTTTATACGTTTAATATATAATGTGTATTTAAAGCCGTATCCAACTGAAGACCCACCATAAAATGTCTGAAAGTTATTTATGGGTGATTTAGTCTCATGATTTGATACAAAAACTATAAGTCCATATTCATTAGCAAGCTTAGATAGATTATGAAGTAGTATATTAAGGGCTGAGGCCCTCGCCGGGAAGTTCTGAATTCTATTTAAAGAGGCTAGCGATTTAACCAGTCCACCTAGACTATCTAATGAAAGGAACCTTACACTATATTTTTCTATGAATCTAGCTAGCGGAGATGTATATAGATCGGTTCTATACCTAACCACAACATCCAACTTAGTATCTTCATCAACTACTTTAGATTCAAGCCCCATCAACTCATAAAGATGGGTTAGACCTTTAACATCCAAGATATAAATATATCCAAGGCCTTCACCCCCATCCTCGGGTATAAGCTCATGATTAGGGATTAGATGGTCAAGAAGCCGCCTTATAAATGGCCTATCAACTTGAATATCTAATTCTGTTAGGACCTCAATAACTACATTGGTTATATCGTTTAAGTATCTCCTCCTACCACCTTGGACTACATATTTTTTTAGGGTTAATTGTTTAAAGGAAACCTCTCTACCAAATCTCTTTGAAAATCTACTTAACCAACGCCTACTAAAATTATTCATTATACTAAATTCAGTGTCTAGAATCAATGCATTTCCAAACCCTTTTGACACCCATTCATATAATATTTGGAGTATAAGTAAACTTTTCCCAGCTTGAAAGGGACCATAAATCTGCGTAAGTGTACCAGCCTCAACACCATCCATAAAGAATTCATTTAATTGTCTAATCGAATCTATCAAATACCTCTTAACCAAGATCACCACCCCTGAGTAATCTTATACCCTTGATCGTAAGTCTATACCTCACCCTTCCCCTCCCAGATATTCTACGTAGATAGCCATCTCTCCATAATCTATCAATTAACGACGCAATGTAAGGAAGATCATAGTCACCTAGATTAACGTAAACCCCATCTATGGATAACTCACCATATCGATTAACGATCTCTAAAACCCGTTTTATAGCTGCTTTATGAATAGAGATATAATTATCACCTAATTCAACTGATCTCTTTACCTGCTGATCTCCAAGACTAACGTTTGGTGTCTCTAGGGCTAGAATCACGTTTTTATCAAGGAGGAGATAATCACTCCCTAAATAATCTGATGGAACAATATATCTATCAATAAAATTTTTGTCTATATATTTCCATGCATGAATGATTATATACCTTGTCAATGTGGATATAACGTTATAAAACCCAGTTGAGTGAATGAGAAATCCACTTACATTAAAAATGCTATGTAGTATATTCCTTGGGATGTAATCGAGTGCATCAGAGAACATTATAATATGATGGGAATTTGGATATCTCTTAGCAAGATATAAAGATGTAAATAACTGGATAAATGACCTCGCTAAAAAATTATCTATAACGTCGTATCCTATGAAAATAGGCTTTGATAGGTCTTTAACCTCACTATACTCATTATATGAAAACAGATTAAATATATCACCCGTAAAAATATTTAGCAAAATGTTATGAAGAGTTATATAGCTCATCCTCTCTAGTCCTGAGGATTCATTAGCCCTATAGACCAGAAAATTTATAAATGAATCTAAACCATCACCATCAGACTCCCTAAAACTATAGATAATATGTGGCATTACGAGCTCCCAGTATGGAGCCCTAATTCCCATATACTTCAAGGACGCTTTAAGGGAATAGAGGAATAGCTCTGGCTCACTAAACATATCTAATTTAAGGTCACCCCCTATATCTAGGTATAAAGCTCCCAACCCTCTATACCTACCTGTATAGTCATGTACAAATAGAGAGCCAGTATATTCTCTACAATATATCATCAAATTATCCATGAAACTGGAGGGGACATCTCCAATATAGAGGG
Source organism: Thermoprotei archaeon (assembly GCA_015661745.1). Lineage (GTDB taxonomy): Archaea > Thermoproteota > Nitrososphaeria > Geothermarchaeales > JDFR-13 > SZUA-1514. Next base: position 9,039 of record DQVL01000067.1, read on the forward strand.
TTCCAGAGTTAAGAAGCTCATCAAACTTTATCTCACCAACACCATCTCTATAGATGACCCGGAGATTCATCCCATTAAACGGGATAAAATTCCCTTAAAAAACTAACTTATTTTTGATTTTGCAAAAAAATTTTCAAAAGATTTTGATATTGTCAGATGCCAGGCGAATTCATCGCTTATAAGCTCATCCCTTTCGAGCATCATCATCCAAAAATAATTTTTGCCGGTAATAAGCTAATATAAGTATTATTATGGATATCTATGTGGCTACAAAATCAGATGCAAGGAAGCAGATCCTACGAAATATCAGATTTAAGTTCAGAGAGTTATCAATAGACTTCAAAGAGAAAATCTTTGATGATCCAGTAGAAACTATAAAGTATAACTCGACTGGTAAGAATATGGTAGCAAGTAAATTGGTAGATGGGGTGGTTATAACGTTTGATACAGTAGTATATATAGATGGGGAGGTCATTGGAAAGCCCACTACATATGATGAAGCATATAGGATACTTAATAAATTATCAGGGAAGATCCATAAAGTCTATACTGGTGTGGCAATTGGGGATAGAGAGAAGAATATATTTGGGTATGGGGAGACCAAGGTAAAATATATAGAGCTTAGTGAAAACCTGATTAGATGGTACCTAGAAAGGGAGGAATACTGGAGATACGCGGGAGGCTATAGGATTCAAGGTCTAGCATCAATCTTCATTGAATATGTTGAAGGCGACTTCTTCAATGTCATAGGAGTTCCTATACAGATACTCATCAATCTATTGAAGAAGTACGGTATTAACATATATGATTACCTTGAATAACACATAGAATATTTTTAATCAAGTTATATAGAGCTTATCACAATCTATTTATAACCTTTAATTGAATAAACAGTAATATCCTTATATGCATGAAGCTGGGAATAGCGTCTGATCATGCTGGTTATAAGATGAAGGAATATTTAAAGAAGAGATTGAGGGAGATGGGTTTTGAGTTAACAGATTTCGGGACTTATGGGGAAGAATCCGTTGACTATCCTGATTATGCCACTAAATTAGCTGAAGCAATCTCGAAAAAGGTTATCGATAAGGGAATATTAATATGTGGCACGGGAATTGGCGTATCTATAGTTGCAAATAAATATCCAGGTGTCAGAGCTGGAATAGCCTACTCTGACGATGTAGCTGAGTTAATAGCTAAACATAACGATGCAAATGTTATATGCTTTGGAGGTAGAACGATGACGATGGAGGAGGCCTTAAAAAGGGTGGAGATATGGCTTAACACGAAATTTGAGGGTGGTAGACATGAGAGACGTATAAATAAAATTAATGATTTAGAGGGGAGAATATGCGGAAACTACAGATAGCGTTGGACCTATTAGACCTAGACAAGGCAATTGAGATAGCTCTTGAGGTAGCGGATTATATAGACTATATTGAGGCGGGGACACCTCTAATCAAGAAATATGGTATGAAGGCGGTTGAAAAGTTAAAGGATAATATTGGAAAGACCGTCGTGGCAGATATGAAGATAATGGATACAGGTGGCTTGGAAGCTGAGCTTGCATTCCAATATGGTGCAGACTATGTAACCGTTCTTGCAGCTTCACATCTAAAGACTATAAAAGATGTTGTAGATACAGCATATAAATATTCAAAGGGTTCAATGGTCGATACTATAGCTATTGAAGAACCCAATCAAATATTTAGAAAACTTGACAAGTTAGATAGAAAGCCAGACTACCTTATTATACATAGCGGCATAGATATGCAGATAACCGGTATAACCCCCGAAATCCTTATTAGAGAAGTAGGTAGTGATATTAAAGGATATAGAATAGGTGTTGCTGGAGGTATAAAACTTGAGAATATAGACTCTATACTTATGACGAAGGATATCGAATTAATTATAGTCGGTGGAGGATTGACAAAGGCTAAAAATCCTAGAGAGATAGCTAAAAAACTTCGACAAAAGATTAATGAGTATTAACTTCCTCTATAAAACGTATCAACTCCACAAATTTTCCAATAATATATGTATATGTTAATAGAGCCATAAGAAACAGTCCATAGAGAAGTAGATCAACATTATATATAGCTATTAAAGATGCAAGGAAAATTATGAACAACCTAACATCCCTAGATGCAATAGGGGGGATGACACCTATAAGGGCAGGATGAACCTTTAAATCTTTTTGTGCGACTGCATGTAGATAGGTAACTAATAAATCGGCAGATAAAGCGGCGAACCCTATAAATATAATAGAGAACTCCATTCCACTCTCGAATAGAAGAAGAATGGTTATAGAGATTAAGATAAAGATGTTTGATACTCTATCCAGTATCGTGTCTATAAATCCACCCTTCACACTAACCTGATTTCTAGCTCTAGCTAACTCTCCATCTACACCATCCATTATAGATGATAACTGTACTAGTGTCCCAGCTATTAAGAAGTTGCCAACTAAATATAGGTATGAAGCTAATAATCCTATGGAAAATGAGATTATACTTATCTGTGTAGGGGTTAACCCGATATCATATTTTAATATTACAGCGGTTATCCTTGTGCTTATCCTCCTATTTAGATATCTTGAGATAGGGCCATCAGTCGGTTTACCACTAACTCCGCCTGACATGCCAAATATTCATTATCCACTTCATAGATTAAAATAAGCTTTGAAAACCTCTTCATATAAATGATTAGTAACTAAGATATAATCCTCATATGTATCTATATCTTTCCACGGAATATTTTCAACTGCAAATACCCTACCATAGCCACCAACAGATATAACTCTATTCAAAAAACCATTTATCGTAATTGGCTCCATCAAGGTCTCAACATATCTCCTAAAACCAGTATTAAAAAGGAATATACCCATATCAATATAGCTATAATTTATAAGCTCCTTACCTATAGATACTATCCTATCCTCCATAACCATAATTTTTGTAGCCTCAGATACATCAACAAAACTTGGGTTAGCATCACCAACTACATAGAAGTCAACACCCTCAACAGCGTCAGCGAGCTCTATCAACCCAGAGACTACATGATAAGGATATATGTGGTCACTGACGGACACTACAATCGGGTACCTGTCAACTTTAGATAAAGCATATAACAATGTATATCCATTATCTAGCTCAGGATGTGGATTAACGATAACATCAACATCTACAAGATTAAACATCCCCTCCAACTCTCGATACATATTAAGAGTATCTTCATTAAAGACCAGATAGATCTTGGATA
>DQVL01000094.1 GCA_015661745.1 Thermoprotei archaeon
CTCTTCCGATCTGGGGGTTTAACGCTGTATATCCAAAACCCCACATCTCTCCCTATTCTTCATAGGGAGATTTGGTTTGGGCTCCTCCCCTTTCCCTCTCCGGTACTCAGGGAATCTCAATTTGATTTCTTTTCCTCCCCCTACTAGGATGTTTCCCTTCGGGGGGTTCGCCTACACCGGCTAGCGCCGGTGTATATCTCCACCAAAATAATTGGTGGAGATAGGTTTCCCCATTCGGGTATCCGCGGATCCACGGCCGCATGCGCCTACCCGCGGCTTTTCGCAGCTTGCCACGCCCTTCGTCGCCGCCCGAGCCAAGCCATCCACCAGGTGGGTGAGCTCAGTCGGGTGAGGCTGGTAAGGTCACAATTCACCTATACACGGCCTGCTGGGTCAGCCAGCAGACCTCTTAGCTTCTTAGAGTCTTTTGTCTCTCTAAGAAGCCGCATCCCAAGATTTGTTACCAATTGTTATACTAATAATTTCATATATATAAATTTTTGAATGATATTCAATCTTTTATTTTAATTTATTTTATAAATGGCGGGCCCGGCGGGATTCGAACCCGCGACCTCCGGGTTTCTCCCTCAGTCATTCTCTTATAGTTATTGAGTCCTAGCTCTTACCAATATTGGTAAGAGCCCGGCGCTCTACCTGGCTGAGCTACGGGCCCAAACTTCACTTATATCTATATCAAAATTATTTATTTTAAATCTTTTGATTACTCAGTTCAAGTAATTTATTTATTATTAATAGCGGGCCCGGGGGGATTTGAACCCCCGACCTGCGGCTTAGGAGGCTTACGGGTACTTCGCCGCCCTATCCTGGCTAGGCTACGGGCCCAATATAAAATCATAAAGACCAGTTGTTTTTAAACGTAATAGATTTTATTTATTATGTTGTAAGAACATAAATGAATTTAAAGAAATGAGGGAAATACCAGTTAGAAAGGTGGAGAAAACAATTAGAATACCAAAAGACATAAATGAGAAAATTAAGGCTCTTGGATTAAAAAAAGAAATTAAATACATGAGAAAAGAATTAATTGACTGCCCGTTATATAAAAGGGAGGTTTCTCCTATATACTGTCTAGTATGTCCCTATTTTTTGAGGAGGATAAAAGGAGTAATACATTGTAAATATGATGGATAATCCTATTCTACTAAAAAGCTGAATTTAACCGCATCCTCTTTATAGATTCATAAACCTCCATTAATCTACTATCTCCTTCGATATATATTTCATCGATAGAAATTCCATGATGAAACACTATTTTTAATCTGAAATTAAATAGTTTTTTAGAGAGATTAATAGACAATATAGACGAATAAGGTATAAAATATTTTAATTGTGATCTTATAAGCCCCTTTTTTCTAATCATTAAACCTTGAACACTTACGGATACTGCTCCATTGAATCTGGTCCCGTTTATCTTAACGTTACATACTACTTCTCTCATTGTTATTCATTATATCTACCTAAATAAGTATTTAAAATAAGGTAGTGTTTTATGGATATATTTTTATATAAATACGACGCATTTATTCAAAACTATTAAAGATGTACAAGTATGTTGTAAAACCAAGTGATCTAAAGATAATACAAGACCTTATAAACTTATCTAAAAAAGCATATGAATTAGGTTTGACAATAGGTAGAAGTGGCAATATAAGTGGAAGAATAAGAGATAATATAATCATAATTAAGAAGACAGGAAGATCACTTAATAAGTTGAAGCCAAAAGATTTTGTCATAACTGATTTATTAAGTGATGATGTCCCTAACAATGTATCTTCAGATTATTTAATTCATAGAGAGATATATCTTAGTAATCCAAAAATACGATATATACTACATGTTCATCCGGCTAAATTAATAAAGCTTACTTTATCAACTAAAGAAACCAAGATAATTCCGCAGACTTATGAAGGAAAAATCTATTTTGGCAATGAAATACCAATTGTTAGGGAGGAACATGATAATCTTCATAGGATTTTAAAGAAATATATTAATGATATTAATAAAAGGTTTCTTATAGAAGCAGGACATGGAGTTTATGTATATTCTTATAACCCAGATGAAATTTTACCCATTCTTGAAGAACTTGAATATATAGCCTCTCTATCACTCTAACTCAGTAAAGTTATATGGAGGGTAGAATATACCTTTCTCCGTTATTATACCGTCGATTAAATTAGGGGGAGTAACATCAAATGCTGGATTATAAACTTCTAAATTATGAGGCGCTATATATCTTCCTCCACATTTTAATATCTCATCACCATCCCTATTTTCAATAACAACTCCTTCAACATCATTTATTAAATCAAGGGTAGATGTAGGGGCTACAACATAAAAAGGTATATTATGATAATTAGCTGTGATTGCAATCTGGTAAGTTCCTATTTTATTAAAAGTGGTTCCATCCCTTAATATCCTATCAGCACCCACAAATATTTTAGTGATTCCAATCGATTTAATTGCATAAGAAACTGCTGAATCGACTATTAATATAGGTTTTATACCAGCATATAAAAGTTCAAATGCAGTTATTCGAGCCCCCTGAAGCTTCGGTCTCGTTTCTGTAATAACAACCTTGAAATTCTTACCTTTTTCAAAGGCTCTTAAAATAACCCCTAAAGCAGTACCTATAGATACTGTAGCGAGGGATCCAGTATTACAATGAGTAAGGACAATATCACCATCCTCTATTAAATTACTTCCATATTCAGACAATTTCCTATTTGTTTCAATATCTTGATCCATTAATCTTGTGGCATATAAAATAATGTCATCAGGATCTGGATTTTTTCTTGCATACTCCATCAATAAATTCATCATATTAACTAGATTAACAGCTGTTGGTCTACTACTTTTCAGTCTTTTATAGGCATATCTAAGGATTTCGAGGAGTTCATCATCTGATTTACCCTTATTTTGATAGGCAACTAATGCCAAACCAAGAACAGCCGTTATTCCTATTAAAGGAGCCCCCCTAACACGCATATTCTTAATTGCCTCAACTACATCATCTAATTCAGTTAAATATTTGTATTCTAGCTTTTCTGGAAGTTTAGTCTGATCAATAATTTTAATTGCCCCATCTACCCACTCAATACTTCTAAGATACATTCTTTTCACCTCCAATAAAATTATCGAACCTTAGATATACAATGTAACTATATTAACAATTTAGATTATATTTGAGGTATGAGAGATGAGTAAACCAACAGCAATACTCAATGGAAAAAATGTTTATATTAATAAAAACGATGTTAATGCAAAAGTTTTAAAATGGATAGTTGATAAAGTTAATGAAAAACTGATAATACAGGGACTTGCGTGTACATACTTATATGAAAGGGGATCACTAAATGTAATAGATACTAATGGTAAACCCATGAATCTTGATGACTTAATAATCTGGTTTAGCAAACACGACAAATTCTTCATAAGTAAATATATTGTTTTCAAGGACTTGTCAGATAAGGGATATCAAGTGATTGAACCGTCTGAAGAAATAAATCATGAAATACCTATATTGGTTATCTCTCCTGAAGTAACTAGTAAAGAGAAGCATCTGGTATATGTAATTGAGGAAGGATATTCAATAAACATTGATAAAATCTACCAGTTTATATCTGAAGAAATAATTTTCAAAAAATCTAAAGGACATTTAATTCTAGCTATAGTAGAGAGAAGGGGGGGAGTTACTTATTATACAGCTGAGATATTTCTAGGTGCAACTAAATGAAAACATTTTCATCTTACATAGAAATCCTTCGACCATTAAATGGATTCATGGTGGGATTGGCTGTTGTAATAGGTTATCTAATTTCTCTAGAAGAGATCAAATCAATAGTGTTGGAGAATATACTTTATGGATATATAACAGGTTTTTTCATAAGTTCTTCAATAATGATATTCAATGATATAATAGATCTACCAATAGATAGAATAAACCGACCTGATCGCCCACTACCATCTGGACGAATAACTGTAAATAGAGCATTACTACTAGGTTTAACTATTGGAATTTTAGGGATAATATTTAGTTTATTAACTGGGTTTAACACACTCTTTTTAGCATTGGGATTTTGGATAGTAGGGATACTTTACAATCTATATTTAAAGGGTATTCCATTGGTTGGGAATATGGTCGTCAGCTTATCAATAGCAATACCATTCATCTACGGCGCATATATAACTGGGAATAACAGCTATGACTTAAATACATATATACTTGCTATAACAGCATTTACCATTAACACATATAGAGAAATAATAAAAGATATAGCTGATATTAAAGGAGATAAAAAAGGTGGTTTATCCACATTACCTATCAAATTTGGAAACAAAATTGCTTTCTATATATCTATGACCTTTCTATTAATGGGGTTATTAATTGCATGGACTCCGTTATTCATAGACACTGGATTAAATAAATATATTTATACTTTATTACTAGTCTTATCTGAATATCTACTAATAAAAAGTCTAATAATACTATTGAAACAAGGTTTAAATGTCAAAACAATAATTAAGAGTAAAAATTTATGTATGCAAGGAATGCTATTAGGAATGACGGCTTTTCTATTCTCAAGATTAGCAACATTAATAATATAGATATATATGTATAGTAGAATGGATCAGAATGAAGTGGAAGACACCAAGAGGAATTAGGGATATACCCCCCGAAGAGTATCAGAAAATGCTCGATTTATTAGACTTATTCAGAGAATTATGTCAGATCTACGGTTTTCAGATAATGGAACCAGCCACCCTAGAATTTTTTGAAACCCTATCCCTGAAGTCTGGAGAAGATATAAAGAATGAAATATATGAATTCTTGGATAAAGGAGGGAGACATATCGGTCTAAGATTTGATTTAACCGTTGGTATTACAAGATATGTAGTTGGAAGGCCTGAAATACCTAAACCAATAAAGTTAGGGGCGTACTCTATACAATGGAGATATGATGAACCACAGCGTGGGAGATATAGAAGTTTTTATGCGTGGGATATAGAGATCTATGGAGGAGATACAAGGATATCAGCAATAGAAACCATCCAATTTGCAAACGATATGTTATTTAAAAGTGGACTTAAAAATTTTTACATATACTTATCCGATAGAAATTTAGTAGAGAATATATTAACAAAGAAATTCAAAGTAAAAAACCCAATAAATATTATGAAAATTATGGATAAATGGGGAAAAAAAGATGAAGACTGGATTAGAAACATGTTTATAAATGAAGGAGTAAATAAAGAAACTGCAGATGAAATAATTACATTTTTCTTTATAGATAAGGATGAAAACCGTTTCGCTGAAGAAAAAACTACGTTATATGACATAAGAGATATTCTTAAGAACGACTTGAATATCAACAACGTAGCAATAAATCCAGGAATCGTCAGGGGGTTAGATTATTATGATGGAATTGTCTTTGAAATAAAAAGATCAGAGAGAGCACTAACACTTGTTGGAGGTGGAAGTTACACAACACTTGTTAAGTTGTTTGGTGGGAATTTCACAGCTTTTGGTGCTGCCGGGGGAGTGGAGAGACTTTTAATGGAAATTTATAGAGAGACGGATGGTGAAAGATCTGGTGTTTATGTAATACCCATTAAGTTTGAATATCTGAACCATGTAATAACAATTGTAAGTAAGTTAAGAAAAGAGGGAATAAGATCTGAATATCCAATTTCACATAGAAATATTGACAGACATGTTAAATATGCCGTTGAAAAAGGATATAAATATATAGTGTTCATTGGAGAAAAGGAGATTAAGCAACAGGAGTTAACAGTAAAGGATGTAGAATCCGGAATAGAGGAGACATTGGATCTGTCTGAACTCGTGAAAAAAATAAGGAAACACGTTAGGAGCTGAGAATTATCATTGCGGTATCGCCAGACCTTAATTTAATGACTTCACTTGCTGGTTTTAGGTAACTAACAATTTCATAAAAACCGCTACTTCCACATAGTAATCCCAGCTCATCCCTTTTCAATTCAGAAAAAGTATTGACTTTGGACAAAAGAAAAACTTTTCCTTTAGCCCACAAATTTATCTTATTTGGAATTTCTTCATAACAAGGAATATTTGTTATCACATTCCCAAATCTATCTATATGCAGAACTTTAAAAACAATCCGATCTCTACCATATGAATATATAAAAATGTCATTATCAACAATATTTTCCTTCTCTTTAAGAAATTCTCTATCACCTCCAAAGTATAATCCTAAAGCTCTTGCAAATACGTCTCTTCCATGGAAAGTTTGAGAAACATTTACAAAATATTTTTGATTAGTATAGTCAATATAATATATTTTTTTAATTCCTAGCGTTGATGCCAATGGATAGAGAACGCCATTGTCTGGACCAACAAGAACATTATTCTTTTCACATTCTATTAGTATCGCATCACGTTGTGAACCAACCCCTGGATCAACGACTACGAGAACACCTGAATTATAGATATTTAATAGTGAGAGCTGCCATGCAATAAAAGAAGCATCTAAAATATCCCCCGGTTCCACTTCATGGGTTACATCAATGAAGGTTATATTGTATGGATATAGATCAAGTATTACTGATTTCATGGCTGCAACGTAATAGTCTTTATATCCAAAATCTGTTATAATAAATACCTTCTTTAATGAAGTAGGCATAAGAAAAGGTTATCGAAATGATTTAATAAAACATCTTGAAATATTTTTTCATAAAATGACTAAATATAAAGCTTCTGCATTTGGGCATCCGATTCAGGGTTTAATAAAATACCATGGGAAAATAGATGAAGTGCTCAGACTTCCATCACATAATAGTATATCCGTAAATCTTAGCCGATTTTATACATATACAACAGTTGAAATATCTAATACGCTGGATAACAATACCATGGAAATCGATGATAAGCCCGCCTCTAGAGATGCTATGGAAAGGGCATTGAGAGTTTTTAATGCATTTAGGAAGCTAACAAATCTACCTGAAGACTACAAAATAAAAATAATTTCAAAAAACAATTTCATGAGTGGGATAGGGCTTGGCTCATCATCATCAGGATTTGCCGCCTTGACAATGGCTATATCTTCAGCACTAAAAGTAGATGTCGATCTGACAACACTCTCAAAAATAGCTAGACTTGGTAGTGGTTCAGCCAGTAGAAGTATAGTAGGGGGATTTTCAGAGTGGGTAGTAGCTACTACACATGAACATAGTTATTCATATAGATTAGCGGGAGATGAAGTACCTCTTAAGATGATTGTAGTAGAAATACCTAAGCTTAAAGATCTCCCATCTACTTTAGCCCAAATAGAGACTGAAAAATCTATCTTTTATAAAGTTAGACTAGGATATATTCCAACGATGTTGCGAAAAATGAGGAATGCTATATTAAGTCATGATGTAGAAAAAATCGGGGAACTTGCAGAAATCGATACACTGAATCTTCATGCTGTGATTATGACCGGCCCCAACCGATTAATTTTATGGAGGCCACAAACTGTGGAGGTTATCAGAAAAGTGTGGAAATTGAGGAAAAGAGGGGTTCCAGCCTACTTTTCAATTGATACTGGAGCTACTGTATACATCAATACACATGAAAAATTTGCTGAAGAAATTTTAGATGAATTTAATGGGATTGAAGGGATAAATACTTATATATCTGATGTAGGATTAGAGGCAAAGCCATCCTCAAACCACTTATTTTAGAGATGACTGTTTATATAGCTCCAGGTAAACTTATCCTCACCGGGGAATATGCTGTATTATATGGATACCCAGCAGTTGTATTTTCAATAGATAGATATATAGAAGTGTCGATTGAAAACCACCAAGGTTTCCAAATCGAAGTTTATGGCAAAAGACTATGTGGAAGATTTAGTGAGATAGCAAAAGAGATCTTTTACCTTAGTCCACAGATATATGAAACATTAAATTTCTATAATAGAAGAGGGTTGAATGTCGAGAATTTAAATATAAAAATTTCATCGTCAATACCATTTAAAGGATTGGGTTCTTCCGCGGCAGTTATCACTTGTCTGTCATATGCTCTACTTGATTACAATAATTTAAATTTTTCAAAAGAAGACTTACTAAGTGATGTATATAAAATAAAAAGAAAGATAGAGGGAGGGTCACCTACAGATATAATTGCGTCTATATTTGGAGGTATAAACATGGTAAAATACTTTGGGGAAAACATAGTTTATAGAAAAATATCAGAAGATATATTTAAAAAAAATAATGTAGACCTATATGCAATATTTACTGGAGAGGAGATTAAAACAAGTAGTATATTAAGTAATATAATGCAGGAAATAGATAAAATTAGATATAAAAAAGCAATAGTAAGAAGTATAGGTGAATTAGCTGAGGCGGTATGGAACAATTTAAAAAATGAAAAAATTAATGATATATTTAAACTTATTAGACTAAACCATTACTTACTCGCTTCTTTAGGTGTGTCAACCAAAACTATAGATACAATCGTAAATCATTTTGAAGAAAAGGATAAGGATAGCGTTGTCGTAAAGATTTCGGGTGCCGGTTTTGGTGACTCATTAATTGCTTTGTCTCGAGACTCCAAAAATATATGTAATGAGTTAGACAATTTTAAATGCATAAAAATAGGAATTGATGTGAAGGGAGTTAGAATAAAGAGATAAAATAGAATTTTTACTTAAAATTTAATAAAAATATATAGATTGAGGAAAAGATATTGAAATTGTGAGCGGGGGTTCCCCTAGCCTGGCCAACGGGGGCGGACTTAAGATCTCCCAATTTGGGATAAGCTATCCGCTGGCTTAGGCCTTCGTGGGTTCAAATCCCACCCCCCGCATCACCAAAATAAGTTAGGTTAGAACATTCTTGACAACAGAACACCATTTAATTTTCAATATAAAATACCCTGTAAAGTGGGCCCGCCGGGATTTGAACCCGGGACCTGCGGCTCCGAAGGCTTACGGTATTGACGCCGCCCTATCCTGGCTAGGCCACGGGCCCGAAAATTGATGCTCTTTAAACTTAAATTACAATTAAACTATGAAAATTACTGTATGATAAACATTTTCGGAACTTCTGGAGTAAGAGGTATATTAGGAAAGACACACACCATTGAAGATATAATAAATATAACGTATTCCATAAATGAGTTCTTCAAAGGTAGAGATGTAATAATAGGATATGACTGTAGAAAACATTCTCTACCATTAGCATACATAGCCGCATCGTCATTACTGTTATATGGTACATACGTGGCGATGGCTGGAGTTATATCTACTCCCTCGATGCAACTATATCTTAAGAAGAAAAATTTTAACTATGGGATAATGTTCACAGCTAGCCATAATCCTAAACAATATTTTGGATTGAAGGTATTCGATAATAATGGCGTCGAAATTAGTGAGGATGTCGAAAGAAGAATAAGTGATATTTACTTCTCTTCATTGGAAAGACCTGGAAAAGAGAAAATTACATGGGAAAAATCAAAATTAAGAATGGAGGACATCACAGAAAACCTAATTGAGGAATATATAGAAGAAGTTGACCACTTATTTCCATTTTTCAATGAAAAAATAAAGAATTTTAAGATTGCTGCAGATTATTGTAACTGTAGTACAATAAATACAGCAGGAAGATATCTTTCTAATACGTTTCCTAATATAATCCATATAAACAACAGGCTAGATGGGCATTTCCCTAGTAGAGAGCCAGAGCCGACGCCCGACAACATCCGTAAAATAGTTAATGAATTAAAAGGTAAAATAGATATAGGTGTGTCCTTTGATGGAGATGGAGACCGGGGAGTAATCTTTGATGGACATGGAAAAATATATTGGGGAGATGAAATTGGAGTTATCGTATCTCTAATTCTAAAAGATTACCTTGGAATAGATACTGTTGTGACACCTATTTCCTCAAGCACAATTGTAAATGACGTTCTTACCAAAGCGGGAGTCAAGGTTATATGGACTAAGGTCGGCGCAAAAAATGTGGTAAACTATATGCTACAAAAAAAGATAAATTTGGGATTTGAGGAGAATGGTGGATTGATATATCTACCTCACATAAGTGGTCGAGACGGACTTATAACTTTACTATTTACTTTAAAGGCGATTGAAAAAGAAAATACTAGTATATGGGAGATAAGAAATAAATTACCTAAGACATACATCATAAAACGGTCAATATATGTTGAAAATGATAAAAGTAAAGTCTTTAATATGTTAAAAGAAACTATTCAAGCTAAATATGATAAAGAAATAGAGGATACTATAAATATAGATGGGATTAAACTTTTCCTCAAGGATAAAGTATCTATCTTAATTAGACCTAGTGGAACAGAACCTAAAATTAGGATATTTACCGAGGCAGATACTAAAGAAAAAGCTGATAAAATATCTTCAGAAATTATTGAAACTGCCTTAGAATTGATGGAAAAACTCGCCTAATCAATCGAATGTATGTATATAGCCTGTTGGTTCTATCCTAATGAATTTTCCATTGTATTTAACATATACTCCAGACCCTTCATAAATCCTTCCTATCCTCACTAAACCATATTTTTTTAAACTTCTTTCATCTATTTTATCACATATAAATATGCCTCTATATTCCTCACCACCATAAAATACATACTTGATTAATCTCTTGATGTCATCTTGGTCATCAAATAAATTTAAGAGCTTCTTATGAGCTGGTATGTTATCTACGACTATCTTAACATTCGACATACTACTTATTGTGTTTAGGGACCTAGCGAGTCCATCACTGGAGTCTATAGATGCAATTACTCCCAAATCATTAACTATAGAGGGATAGAGATTTAGATTTGGAGAGGGATAAAGAAATTCGTTTATGGCTTCATCATATATATCTATAAAATCTAAAGGATTCTTTATTCCCATAAGAAAATCGAGACCTAGTCTGGTCAGCCCAAAATATCCATCTACATATACATACATACCGGGAGATGCTTTAGACCAAAGAGGCAACTCCTTCGAACCCAAAGAAACAGTAAAGACTGATATAAATGGATCCTTTGTATAATTTGTATCCCATTTATAACACCCATTTACACCATACTTCTTAAAGACCCGATCTAATCCAAACTTAAACTCCCTCAGGATATATCTTCTAACGATTTTTAATCCAATAGAGATTCCCACCGATAATGGATAAAGCCCTTTTATATAAATATCACTTAGCGAGGCTAACACAGCTTTATATATAGTGGAGCGATAAGGCATTAATACTGGCTTATCAGTACTAAAAACATAAGAATCAATATTGGTATAGATATTAAGATTAAAATCTTTAACATATTTTTTTGCCACATCATCCTTTAAACATGACTCAATATGAAAAAAAGATATTATATCATCTTCATTTAAGACATTCATCACCGGAATATAATAAATGAATAAAAATTAATAATTGAGTAGCATAAAACATAAGTATATGAGCCCCGGTAGCTCAGCGGTGGAGCGGCGGCCTTGTACAGCTGTGTTAACTAAAGAGAGCCGCAGGTCGGGGGTTCAAATCCCCCCCGGGGCTCTATACAATGTATTAGGTATATAAAATTAAACAAATTATGATTATGACTTAACTAATATTATTTAGATGATAGTAAATGAATGATTTTTATAACATTTACAATCCAAGTACAGACGACATAATAAATGCATTTAACATAGCAAGAAAAAATGGATATGTACTAATATTAGTTGGAAATTTTTCGATATACTATAAAGGACGAGCAACATCCCAAATATCTACAGGTGATAGGATTCTGATACTAAAGGAAGACGGTAGTTTAATAATCCATAGACCAAAGGGATATAAACCCGTAAACTGGCAACCACATACAGATAGGATTAAGATTGAACAGAGAAATGATGATCTAATAATTTCTTTCATTAGGAAGAAGCCTAGAGAAACCGTATCTATAATTTTAAATAAAACATATGTGGTATATTATGGTAAACTAAGGGATATAGCAAGATTTGAGATGCATCTCACTGAAGAAGATTTAAAAAAATTTCTAAAAAAGCATCCTGAATATATTGACGACGGAATAAGAATAACAAGAGAAGAATATGATATTGGCATCGGTAAGATAGATCTCTTAGGTAGAGACAGGGAGGGAAACATTGTAATCATAGAATTAAAGAAGGGTAAAATAGGGAATACCGAGGTTCTTCAATTGAACCGTTATGTTCAACATTATAGAAAAACAAATCCACGGGTTAGGGGTATAATAATTGGATCATCCATAACAAATTCAGCAAAAATTCTTATTGAAAATCTCAAATTAGAATTTAAAAGGATTGACTTAAGAAAAATATCAACTATAACGTCCAAAAGCGATTAGATATATATATATTGGGAACCTTCAATATAGTTATGCTTAAAAGATATGGTATAATGTATCTTGGTGGAGGAAGATGCAGGAGGGAAGAAATACAGAAATAACTAAAAACCCCTTAGCTATTATATATAGACATGTTGGAGAAGAAATAACAGTAATTCTGAAAACTGGAGAGAAATACTCTGGACTGCTAAGTAAGGTTGATAATTACATGAATCTACTTATAGAGAATGCTGTTGAGGAAATGGGAGAAAAATCTACTAGATACGGAACTGTTCTTATAAGGGGCAACAATATTCTTTTAATTAAGCTAAATAGCTTATAAAACAATGAAAAATCATTAAAGGTGAGAAGGAAAGTGATTGGGATTGAGACACTTATGAGAAAACCTGTTAAGAAAATGAAAATCGAACTTGTAGAGAGGAAGGGATTGGGACATCCCGACCATATCATCGATGCCGTATGCGAGGAAATATCTAAATCCTTAAGTAGATATTACCTTAAAAAATATGGGATGATTCTACATCATAATGTAGATAAGGGATTAATAGTAGGGGGAGAGTCGGAGCCAAAGTTTGGCGGGGGAGTATTGACAAAACCAATTGAGATGTATATAGCTGGAAGAGCGTACTATGAAGAAGAAGATGAAGTACATGACATAGCAAAAGAAGCCGTTAAGAAATATATTAGTGAAAATTTTATGCATTTAGATCCCATAAAACACATGAATATTTACATTTTACTTAGGAGGGGAGCCAGTGAACTTGCAAGCCTTATAAAGGCAGGAAAAATTCCATTATCCAATGATACCTCTTTTGGAGTAGGTTATTATCCTTACTCTCCATTGGAAAAGATAGTTTTAGAAATAGAGAAGTTTTTAAATAGTAGAAGAATTAAAGAGGAATTCCCATATATAGGAGAAGATATAAAAATTGCTGGATTAAGGATTAATAAAAAGGTCAATTTGACACTAGCCATTGCTATAGTTGATAGATATGTTAATGGTATAAGGGAATATGTCAGAATAAAAAAAGAGATCCTAAATCTTGTAGAGGATTTTATTAGAAACGATGAAGAATTTGATGAATATAAAAGCAAGATATTCATGAATACAGCAGATAATTTAAAAACGAAGAATATTTACTTAACAGTTACTGGAACATCAGCTGAAATGGGAGATGATGCTAATACAGGCAGAGGGAATAGAGTTAATGGATTGATAACTCCTAATAGGTTTATGAGTCTAGAGGCAGTGGCAGGTAAGAATCCAATTAATCATGTAGGGAAGATTTATAATGTTTTAGCTTTTGAAATAAGTAAGAAAATTTATCTAGAATTAAGTGATTATATCGAAGAAGTTTATGTAAGAATACTGAGTAGAATAGGATATGAGATAACAAATCCCCAGATAGTCAATGTAATGTATGTACCAAAGAAAAAAATAAAGAAGAAGGTTTTGAACTACGAAATACAACGGATAATAGAAGATAATTTCACGATTGATCGATTCAGAAATTTAACGAAAGAGATTCTAGAGGGCAAATACTTGCTATTTTAACTGCACAAATTTTCATTTAATTAATTCAAAACCATATTTAGAAAGCAATTTTATAACGGACTTATATTTAACATTATACCTTCTAATGAAGTATCTTACTATGTTCTTTATATCTCTATTTAATAATTCTTGTGCCCTGGGGTCATCTGATCTTACCGCTTGAGGCCAATCGATGAATACCACCTTTTTATTTCTCAAGATGAATATATTAAATTGACTTAAATCTCCATTAACATATCCAAGATCATAAATTACTTTTATTCCACTAATAATTTGTTCTAAAAAATTATTAACTTCATTTTCCTCTAAGTCAATATCATTTAATAACATACCATCCAAGAAATCCATTAACAACATATGCATAATTCTATAAACCGGCCTCGGAACAGATGCTCCTCTTAAATATAAATACCTCAGAATTTCAAACTCACGTTTAGCCGCGTAAATATTTCTATATATCCATGGAGTCCATTTTTCAACAGGTCCATATTTCCTTTTTTTCCTTACATGCTTGAAGCTTATACGTCCCAGTCTAAAAACTTTTAATGAATATTTTTTATCGTCATATCCAAGCACTTCAATTATATCCGATTCTTTACCAACGCCTATTTGCCTGCCAACACCCCTAATTAATCCCCTATCCGAAAATTTTTTTAGGGCTAGAAGATCTGCCCCTCTAGTATATAACCGTATTCCTTCATAAGGCTGCTGGAAAAACTCGACCAAACCATATCTATTTAATTTTCTAATACATTGTCGTAAATAATCTTCCTTAAATAATTTTTGCCTAGTAAGGAGCTCTAGGGGAACCCGTTCGTAATTTCGAGAATAATAAAATACTTTTTTAAGAAGCCACCACTCACAACCAGATAATTCTTTAGCATACATAACAATTTTATTTAATCCAACCATCTATTTTCAACACCATAATTTAAGAACAGCAACTGAAGAAAAAATTTTTGATGAGAGTAACAAGAGGTTACTATATGGATATAAATATCATAAAAAATCTATATATTAAGCAAGATACACCAATATCAACGGGATATAATGAACTGGATATCATGTTAGACGGAGGGATAAAACCGTATAACTCATACCTAATATATGGAGAAGCGGGTGTAGGGAAAACATTACTACTATCAAAAATAATAAAAGAGGCAATAAAAGGGAGAAATAAAATTTTTATAGCTACCTATAAAGATGATATATTAAGAAATATTGATGATAAAATTAAGGATAAGTTATCCAACTTAATATTTTATATTAGACCAAAAAACTTAGAGAAACTAATTAAATCTATGGAGGACATACTAAAAACTCCTGAAACGAGAAGGTTAATTGCAATAGATGATTTAAATCATTTAATAGGTAATAAAGATGGTTCCGAATCTAAGGATCTACTTAAATTTATATGGAGTTCTAAAAAATTAGTAAATAGATGGGGAGCCTCATTAATTATCGTTACTGGAATTTCTCAGATTGTAGGTAACATGAGCTTTTATATACCAAAGGGATTATCTAGATATAAACATGTATTCAACTACATATTGATAGTCACAAAGGTAGATGATAAGACAGTCCGTATATCAGATATAATTAGATCTAAATCAGCTATAATTGAGATATTTAGAACCTGAAAATTTCAATATATTTCAATATATTATTCTAATTATAAGTATAGTAATGAAGAAATTTAGTGTTCTAGACGCGAAAAAAGTGTTATATAGTATTTTGAATGGCGAGTTAGATAGAAAAAAGGGATTAGAGAAACTGGCTAGCATTAAAACAAAAAATAAAGTATTAAAAGGCTATATTTTTGGTGTTACCTCTATACTTGACAAAAAATATAAGAGATACTCGTTTAATGTAGAAAATGCAAATCTTAAAGACTTGAAAAGGTTAGAAAAAATAATGTCTGAGTTGGGAAATAACAGGTTCCTTTCTGATTTCGAAAAGGGATATTTCCTATCATGGAAGGACTATCTCCAATATATTCTACGAAAATTAGGGAGGGGGATATATAACCAATAAGTTATATAATAGAGCCCATATAAACAACCATATAAAGGAGAAGGCCCCTATACCTTCTAAAAATACAAGTTTGATATCATACCTTGATTCTCTTAACACCCATTTATATGATATGTAAATTGTAACTAAATACGTTATCGACATTATAAGAATAACAAAACCAAAATGAACCAAACTAAATTTAACAAATCCTGATATCATACCACCCAATATTCCTAGGGATAGCCTTAACAAGTATATTTTCCTATCTAGAGTCATCGTCATAATTTTTAATTAATCAACGTTACATATTAAAGGATGGGAATGACTACAATAATTCTTACGGCATCGACACTCTATAAACTATTAGAACAATTCAAAAATGAAACTGAATACCATATATCGAAACCTAGATTTAGGAAAATAGAAAAAATTGATGAAACGACTTATGCACTTACTTTACATACAAACAAGGGTAAATACGTTCTTCTGATAGACTTAAAGAAAAAGCTTTTTACATTTGGTAAATTAAAGATAGAAAATTCTTATAATGATAAGCTAACATCTTATCTAAACAGAAAAATAAAGAACCGAAAAATAACTTCAATTAATCAGCATAACTTGGATCGAATCATCATTTTTGAAATAGATAATGAGGATGGGTATCGAATTATTTTCGAACTTTTTGGAGCTGGAAACTTAATCATTACGGATCACAATTATAAGATAATAAATGTATATAAAGAATTTGATACAAAAAAACGGTCTCTAAAAAAAGGTGGGATCTATATTCTACCACCAGAGCGTATCCACTTACTTATAGAACGAGCTAAGCATGGAAAAATTATAACAAGAAAAGACCTCTTTAGATATGCTATAACTGACCCACTAACTCTCAATTATTTAATTAACACTGACAGGAAGGAGTTTGACATCTATGAGATAAAAAATATTTATGAAAGAGCTAAAAAACTTATAGAAAGAAGTCTACAAGATCCATGTATATACCTTTATAGGGATGGTGAAAAATTATATGTACATCCTTACATCCTTCAAAAGGACGTCATATATGGAAGAATATGTGGCATCGACAAAATAACAAAATTTTTAATAGCAAATATTACATCCAAGGAAGATGAGTATATACAAAAGATATCAAAGATGAAGGAAAGATTAGAAAGAAGAATAAATGAACTAATAAATGAAAAAGAAAAGACTGTTGAAACTTTAAATGAAATGTATGCTTTCGTAGATGACCTTGAAATAAAATTTGAAAAAGTGAGGCGAGGGGAAGATATAGAGAAAATTGGTATATATGATGTAGTTCGAATCGATAGAAAAAATAAATATCTAGAATTAGAGAGAGACGACATTACTGTTAAACTTAGATATGACGTAAACCCGTATTCATCTATAAGTTTTGCATACAACAAAGTAAAAAGTTATGAAGAAGCTATAAGAAATCTAGAAAAAGAAATTGAGGAACTGAAGAAAAAGATTGAGGATGAAAAGAAAAGAAGGACTACAGATACTGTACACTATAAAAAGACATTATCTAAGAAATGGTTCGAAAAATTTATTTGGAGCATATCCACAAACGGGTTCCTAATTGTAGCAGGGAAAGACGCGACAACTAATGAGATACTAATAAAAAAATATTTAGATAACACGGATATAGTGTTTCATGCTGAAATAGCTGGAAGTCCATTTACTTTACTTAAAGATGGAAATAGAGCTAACACCGAAGACATATATGATGCGGCTCTTATAACGGCTGCATATAGCAAAGCATGGAAAGTCGGAGTATCAACTATTCCTGTATATTACATAAAACCTGAGCAAATTAGCAAGAAGACTCCCTCGGGAGAATATATAAAAAAGGGAAGTTTCATGATTTATGGTAAGAAGAATTATCTTAAAGATATTCAATTAGAGTTATTTATAAGTGTATTTAACTATGAAGAGACTAGAAAGATCTTAATAGGAAGTAAAAATTGCATTCTTAATCACTCTATCAGTAACCAAAAAAAGTTTTTCCGTTTGACTCAGGGAAAAATATCAAAGAGTCAGGTAGTCAATAAGATAATTTCAGAATATACGCGGCAAGGTTTACTTGATGAAGATTTTAGAGAATATTATAAACAAGATTTAATGAATAGACTCCCTACTGGTAAATATAGAGTTGAAATAATAGATAAGAAAATATTACAGGAGTCCTAACTCCTGGCGCCTGTCAATCATAAATTCCGTATCTGGTCCTGTCGAAATAAGTGATACGGGGACCTTCAACTCATTTTCTATTTTTTCTATAAAATTCTTTGCATTTATTGATAGATCATCAAATTCAGTTTTTCCATAATCCTCTTTGAAAAGGATATCTAATTTGGTTAAAGCTATTTGAGTTGGACTATTCAACATTACAGCCCTCTTTGCATAATTAAAGTTAAATGGAGCAACACGGCGTATCCTACCTGTCACCGTAGCTATTTCAATTAGACCACGTGTTCTAGCTTCCTTTTCTGTAAACTCATTTTCTAGTGGCCCCCCACCTACTCTTGTCACATAAGACTTAAAAACTAAAATTACATCATCCACTCTTTTTGGACCTACTCCAACATCAGAGCAGAAAGCTGATGCTGTGACGTCCTTGGAGGTTACATATGGATAAGTACCATGGTATAATGATAGATAAGTCCCCTGAGTCCCTTCAATAATAACCTTCTTATTACCATCTAAAGCAATATTAATCTCTAAGGATACATCCTTTAAAAAATTCTTTAATTCGGGAACATCCCTAGCTAACTTTAACTTTCTTAATACACGATCTTTCATCGCAGCACCACACCCCGTTTTTGTGGAACCAATTTTCTTACTTAGATATTCAGATTCTCTTTCTTCTAGGATATGTCTATCCTCAATAATTCCAGCCTGGTAGTCTACATATATACGATCTTTAACATCTGTGATAGTAATTTCCTCTAATAACCTAGGGGGATATATTAAAACGCCAGCTCCAATCATTAACCTTGACCTCTTGTTAACAAAGCCACTGGGAATCTGCCTCAACTTATATTCTTTTCCTCTGAATACAACTGTGTGACCAGCGTTGGGACCAACCCCGGCTCTAACAATAATGTCAGCATCATCCTTTAGTGAGAGATAGGATACGACTTTTCCCTTTCCAGTATCACCAAAAAAACCGTCGACAACTACTGACAACATATACATCCACCTTAATACAAATAGGAAAACTCAAATTTATTGTAGAATTAATGGGTTAAAGATTTATTAGGGATGAGTCGATTGAAGATAGGTAAATTATCTGCTCAAGAGTTAAAAGAACTTATCTTTCCATTCTTAGGATATAATGATGAAAATATCATACTTAGACCTTCATTAGGGATAGATTCTGGGGTATTTAAAGTTGGAGATAATATTTTAGTAGCTTCTACTGACCCTATTACAGCAGCCCAACATTTAATAGGTAAGTGGGTGGTATACGTAACTACTAATGACGTTTTGGCTTCAGGCGGTATTCCAAAGTGGTTTCTACTTAATATTCTTCTTCCAACGTCTACAACCAATCAAGAAATAAAAGAGATCATGAGAGATGTATCATTGACATTGAATAAGATGAAAATAGCTCTTATTTCTGGACATACAGAAAGAACACCAGGTCTTATGATGCCAATAGCAATCGGAACTGCAATAGGCATAGCTAAAAAAGTATTTCATCCAGGTAATGTTGGAATTGGAGATGAAGTATTCGTATTGGGAGAGATCGGAATTGAAGGAGCATTCATAATCTATAAAGAAAGGGAAAGCGAGTTGAAAACCGTGTTTTCTAAGGAGGAGAAAAGAGAAATAAGTAAGTTTCCCGATAAAATATCTATATATCAATACGCAACAAAACTACTCGAACATTTTGACGAAGAAATTTTATGGATGCATGATCCAACTGAGGGAGGAGTTTATAACGGTCTTCTCGAAGTGGCTTTAGCCACAAAAAAGGTTATTGAGATAGATTTAAAAAATATACAGTTGAACAAGATTGTAGAGAAGATATGTGACATATATCAACTAAATCCATATAAATTACTATCTTCAGGTTCTTTAATCACAATTGTAAAAAGGAATTTTTCAAAAAAGTTTATACAGAAATGTAGAGGAATGGATATGAAGCCAGTTAAAGTAGGGACTATTATTGAAGACCATGAGATAGGAACGGTAAGACTGGAAAAGGATGTAGGTTATGACTTTTCAAATCCTGAAGTAGATGAAATATGGAGTATACTTGATTAGGCGCCAAACCTTCTTGTTCTCTTTTGGTAAATTCTAACTGCTCTTAAAAAATCAATTTTTCTGAAATCGGGCCAAAAGACATCCAGAAAAACCAGTTCACTATAGGCTGCTTGCCACAAAAGAAAATTGCTTAGCCTTGACTCCCCTCCTGTGCGAAGTATTAAATCTATATCTTGATGGTCCATATGACTAGTTGACAAATACCGCTGAAAAGATTCTATATTAATATCTTCGGGGTTCAACCTTCCTTCTTTAACTTCTTTAGCTATTTTTTTGGCTGCATTAATTATATCCCATTTCCCTCCATAAAGAAAGGCAATGTTAATTGTTATACCACCATCAAAATTATAAATCCTTTCTATATCCTGTATAAGGTGAAGTAACTCCTCATCTTCCAACAGGGAGAGATTACCTATAAATTTAATATTCATCTGTTTTTTATTTCTCTCAGATTCTCTTACCAATTTAGTTAAATATTTCTTGAGTAAATTAAATATTATCTCAATCTCACTTCTATCTCTTTTAAGATAGTTTTCTGTAGATAATACAAATATAGTTAATGATTTAACCCCCAGTTCATCACACCAATTTACTATATTTTCCACTTTTTTTGCTCCCTCCGAATAAGCAATTTCTTTTTTGACTCCCTTTGCCCTGGCCCATCTACGATTCCCATCTAATATAACACCAACATGTTTAGGAATTGGACCTTTTCTTATCTCTGAAAAGAGGAGATATTCATAAATTTTGTATATACCAAATAACAAGAGAAGTTTTCTCGTAAGTATGTATTGCTTCATAATAAACTCACTTTTTCAATTTAGAGACGGCAAACATAAGCGCACTCGTAACAAATATCGCTAAAAACCCTATTGTGATGTAAATGAAGAGATTTGAAAACGCAACTTGGGGCGAAATTAGAATATTTCCTATTTCATTAGCAACAAAATAAAACACTACTGCAGAAACCATAGCAACCGGATATTTATATAAACTATCATAATTCTCTGTTAATATGTTGTATAAAGAAAATCCTAGTATGAAGAAAAGACTCACAGTAAGTATTGTAAGAGAAATATAGGGCATCATATGCCCCAATAATATAGCTCCATAATCAAAGAAACGCTCTGGTTCATTTACGACTATTCTAAATTCTTCAAGACCACTTATACTTGTATACGAAAGATAAACACCGGAAAGAAGAGTTGATATTGCACCAAGGTAGGTAGCTAATTTAACATATTCATAAAAATGGGCTCGTCTAAGACTAGATAGATATTCATCTATTCCTAGGCCTTTAAAAATAAAAGAAAATCCAATGACAATTAGACTGTAGATAAACGCAACTCTAGTAAGATCTAATAAAGATAATATACCGAAGATCAACATTATAATGCCTGGAACACCGATAAAATACTGTTTATATGGGGATTCAGTCCAGAGCATCTTTATATACCTACCTAATACTGCATATGTTTCTTCAATGGATTTACTGTGTTTCACCACTATTCTATGGATGGAAATAATAGGTTTCTTCGATGAAACTATAGGGATTATTTCTTCATCAGAATACCCATCAGTGACCAGGATTATGGAGTCTGCATTAAAATGTTTAAGAACTTCCTCTAATTGTTCTGATAATTTTATATCAGCCTCTACACCCCCCATCGGATCACCTGTTATCGCAGCAACCTCTACTCCTTCGAATCTGTCTTTTAATTCATTATAAAGTTTAAGAGAAGCGAATAAAGCATTACCATCTGCTTCTTCCGGATCATTTATAAGTAAATTTTTTGCTATTTCTAATACATTATTAAAACCTATAATTGGTGTAGATGCCCCGGTTTTAATTCCTATATCATTATCTCTATCCACATTTAAGATTAATACCTTTCTATTTTTCTCCATCCCAAAAATTAATATTCATATATAGAATTATATTGATGAAGAGCTCAGTCTAATCCTAATTAAAATATTCTGGGTCTAAAAACAATATGAAATAATAATATTTAGTTTAAATTAATCCATTTTCAACTAAAATAGAAAATTCTTCGAATGTTAGGCTCTCTCCCTTCTCTAATTTCTTTAGAGCTCTTTCCAATACTTCTGATTTGTTTAATATTATCTTCTTTACTTGATCAAATGTTAATCCATGGGGCTTCTTAACACCAAATTTTGATAGTAACATATTTCTCCTCTCCTGGAGACTATACATCTCCCGTGAGACTCTATCTAATTCGGAAGAATACATTCCTATCTCATTCTCTATTTCTAATTTGGCTTTTTGCAATCTTTCCGCTTGCTCCTTTAAAATCCCCTCTTCTTCTCTTAATTTATCTAATTCTTCCCTTATAGATTTCATTTCTTCAATATACTTCGATAAATCTATCTGATTAAGTTTATCTCTGACAACATTAATTTCTTCCTTTGCAGTCATATAATCTTCATATGCTTTAAGATATGCAGATAATTCCTTAATTTGCTCAACGATTCTCTTCTCCCTCTTAGCAGACATATTACTAGTTTCATATATCTCCTCCAACCTTTCAAGTTCATTTCTCAATTTCTCTGGTTTCTTTGGTAATTTTGGCCTGTTCCTTAAAATTTCTCGTAACACTCTAAGTTTACTAATAAGATTATTTCTTTCCTCTTTCATTATCTTAAACTCCTCTCGTATAATCCTATATTTTCTTCTAAGTTCCTTCTGTCTATTTACCAACTTAACTATTTCATCAATTTTTATATTTAGCTCATTAATAATAGCGCGTCTCTCCGACTTGAGCTCCTTCAATTTATCCCTTAATTCTCTATATTTAACCTCTAACGGCGTAATTTTCTCATATAACTCCTCTAATTCTCGTAATATCTCTTCTACATTTACTGCTTCTTTTGCCATTGTTTCACCATTAATATTTCCGATTATTTAAATTAATAATTATGATTATCTTGAGAGTGTTAATAATGTATTAATTTTGAACACATTTATATAAAGTTATTTAAGAATTTAAGAATAATATTCTTCTCCCCCGAACAAAATTCTAGTTATCACGGCAATTAGACTATAGAAGTTGGTTAAATATACGGCTGATATTGGCACGAAATCCGTATATATTTCATATTTCTTCATTAAAAGAAACGATTTAAAGATAAAATCAGATTCAAAAGTAGAATAATGAGTATGTAAATCCTTTTTTAATGTAAGAGGAGAACGAAAATATTTTAATAGCGTTTTTACATCTTTCTCATCTAATAAGTCTATTTTATTCAATGCAGATACGAGAGGAAAATTAAATCTCATCTTAAGCGTACCACCTAATAAAATAGATGAAACAAAGTTTCTCGGATCTTTCGCAAAAAGCCCATCAATCACATATATAATTAAGAGCTCATCTATGTCGAGTGAATCCAATATAATTTTACCTGATGCACGATAAAGAAAAACCTCCATTTGCCCAGGAGTATCAATTATAATTAAAGGAGTGCCTATGCTTCTAATGGATTTATTTATTGACTCGACACTGTTGACCATTAAATCCATAGAAACAATTAGAGCCCCATTTGGACCCAACTTATACCTCTCCATAACTCTCCACAAATCAATTTCTTCTCTAATATCAAAATCTGGATTATAGGGTAAGTTTGTAGCACCTGGATCTAAATTAAAAATTGATACATCCTGCTTACGGTTTCTAAACCAATCCCATATGCTGTATGACACCCAAGTTTTACCTGACCCGGCTAGCCCAACTATCACAACTGCTTTACTCATTTTACTGTTTCCTTTTTTGCCACCACTCCAAATATTCATTAACAATGTATTCCTCCTTTTCTTTTTTCTCTTCCCTCAATATATCTAGTTCATTACGAGTTAACATCATACCACAATTCAAACAAACATACATGCGGACTTTTCTATCAAATCTCATATCACCTTTACAATTTGGACATTCCACCATATTCAACACCTGACTATATTGAATAATGAATATCCATGAATAATAACTTAATTCTTAATTAATACAATTAAAAATAAGAAATAAATGTGCGGCCGTAGTCTAGTCTGGTAGGACGCCGGCCTCCCAAGCCGGAGGACCCGGGTTCAAATCCCGGCGGCCGCACCAATTTCCCTATTTAACTAATTCTATATATTTGTAGGCTTCTGATATGTCTTCAAAACAATACTTGATAGATTTGAATTCTTTCCTAAAAGACTTTACATCTTCTCTAACTTTTTTCGGATCTTCCTTTTTAATTATTATTTTTTCAAAGAAATCTGCTATAATGTCTGCATATTTATGGTTTATCCCTAACCGAACAATTTCTTGAACACCTATCCTTATTCCCCCAGGATTTTTAAATGATAACCCTCTTTGAGGGTCATACGGAAGTAAATTTCTATTAACTATTATACCTGCTCTTTCTAGAAGTTTTTCAATATCTCCACCCAATCCATACTCAAAGACATCTATAAGTAATTGATGGGAATCTGTGAACCCCTTTGCTTCACCAAGGACATTAAATCCTCTACTACTTAATGATTCACCAAGTTTTTTAGCTGTTCTAACAACTTCCTTAGCATATTCCTTACCAAATGCGATCATCTCAGTTGATGCTATTGCCAAACCTGCCAATGTATGAAGATGATGATTACTTACAACACCTGGAAATACAGCCTTTTTAATAGCTTCTGAGTGTTTGTTAAACGATAAAATCGCGCCTCTTTGAGGGCCAAAAAAAGTCTTATGAGTCGACATTGAAACAACATCTGCACCCTCTTTCAAGGGATTTTGGAATTCTCCGCCTGCTATCAGACCAGCTACATGTGCAGCGTCATAACCAACAATCGAATCATATGTTTTGAAAAATTCAGAAAGTTCCTTTACTGGATGTTCAAATAATAAAACGCTGCCTCCAAAATAGATTAATTTTGGTATACGATTATCTTTTTCCAGCTTTTTAACCTTCCTAATAGTTGCGTCAACATCTATATTCATTTCGTTAACATCAAACTCAAAATATTCGATATCCAATCCATGAACAGCACCTGCTGTACCACCAAACTCTCTTTTCCCCATAGATATGTGACCTCCCTTTGCTATAGATAGACACATCATTACATCTCCACAGGTAGTAAAAGCTGTATATACAGCAAGGTTAGCTGTAACACCACTTATCGGTCTAACATCTACAAACTCTGCTGAAAACAATTTTTTAAAGAGGGATATAGTGATCCCCTCAACCTCATCAATGTATCTGCAGCCTGCATATACACGTTCTCCGGGCCAGCCTTCTGCATATCTATGGCCAAAATCGGAAATAATTGCTTGTTTAACAGCCTCACTTACAATATTCTCACTGGCAATTAAGGGTAAAGCAGTGCTAAAGAACATGTGGTGAGACTTTATTAACTCGAATATTCTATCTCTAATCTCTAGGGGTGACATTCGTTCAATCATTTTTAATCAACTCAGCATATTTTAAGGGATTAAGAAGTCTATCCAGTTCATCTCTATCTCTTATTTTAATTTTGTATATCCACCCCTCGTTATATGGGTCTTCATTAACAATCTCTGGTTTCTCAATTAAAGATTTATTGACCTCCACGATTTTTCCGGACACAGGACTATATAATTCGGCAACTGTCTTAACAGACTCTATTTCTCCTATTTTTGCACCCATAGAAACCTCAATATTCTCATCTGGCAACTCAATGAATACTATATCCCCCAATTTATCTTGTGCATAGTCGGTTATGCCAACAATGCCAATATCTTTATCAACTAAAATCCACTCATGAGAATTTGTGTATAACCTATCTTCAGGTATGTGGTACTTAGTCACGATCATCACCTTATATATAAAAATATTTTGATTATCTTATTATACGTCCATATCCATATTTTTTAATATCATAGAGTGGAAACTTCTTTATTACAGCTTTTCTGAGTTTCCCCCTTATATCTATATTTACTTCTCTATTCTCTGGCTCATTTATCTTTCTTATATCTATATATACCATACCAATTCCTTTTTTTAAGATAGGTGAATAGCCTCCACTAGTAACATACCCGACTACAGACTCTTCTTTATATATTTTATATCCTCTTCTCGGGATTCCCGGTTCTATCATGACTAATCCATAACGTTTTTTCCATATTTTATATTTCGAACTTATGAGTGTCTTCTTCCCTATAAAATTAGGTTTATTTAATTTTACGACCCAGTCTAATGATGCTTCATATGGGTTTATATCCTCATCAATATCATTATCATAGAGAACATACCCCGCTTCAATTCTCAACATATCTCTTGCTCCCAATCCGCAGGCCAAACCCCCTAATTTCTCCACTTTTCCATATATTTTTCTCCAAATCGAGAAGGCATCCCCCTTATCACAAAAGAAATATATTATTTCAAAACCATCTTCTCCAGTATAACCAGATCTAGATATAACAGAACTTTTTTCTTCACCTAAAACACCAGACTCAATAAAATGGAATCTTTTTATATCGAAATCTTTATTATAAATTTCTCTGTAAACTTGGCTACTTCTAGGTC
The DNA here is from genome assembly GCA_015661745.1 of Thermoprotei archaeon. Taxonomy (GTDB): domain Archaea; phylum Thermoproteota; class Nitrososphaeria; order Geothermarchaeales; family JDFR-13; genus SZUA-1514. Next base: position 26,814 of record DQVL01000094.1, read on the forward strand.
CTTGAACAGCTAACATTATACTATTTCTAGTAACATCCTTTATATTTATGGCATAACCGACTTTATGTCTATTTAACCAATTAACAACTTTTAATCTGTTGATCGCATTAACAACTAACAGGAATCTGTATTCATCTAGCATAAAGACAGTAATATCATCTATAATCCCCGCGTTTTCATTTAAAATTAATGAGTAATGCATTCTACCAACATAAAGATTGTTTATATCATTAGCAAGTACATAGTTAAGATATTCTTGAACATCTTCTCCCTCGACCAATATCCTACCCATATGAGAGACATCAAATATTCCAACATTATTTCTAACCGATAGATGTTCATTAGTTATAGAGGTATAGTAAAGTGGGAGTTGGTATCCGGCAAAAAGCGTGTACTTAGCTCCCATAGACTCATGAATCTCATGAAGAGGCACTTTCATAATTATGAAATTTTTAGATCATCTATATTTTTGTATTATATTATAGGTGAATATGTTACTGATCTTCATCAATGGGTCTTATAATTATCTTTAAATTTTTACCTATTTCAAGCTTTTTTCCACAATATTTACAGATTTCTAGTGAAGATACGAATTTCTCTAAATTTATTATATTATACCCAATATAGAAGATTTCACCACAGTTTTTACAGCGTATGACTATGGGCATAAAGTTATCAATATAATGTAATTAGCATTATAAAATTTAAAATTCATTAAGCTGCATCATAATAATTTATTATAATGACTTTATACAACAAAATAGAAAAGATATTGAAATATAGAGTAAATAGAATGTTATCTAAGGGTCTACTGAAAAAACAGAATTTTGAAAGATTGACTCATTTCCTTATCATAGGCTTTTTTATCGTTTTCATAAGCGGTCTGCCAAGCCTAACAGATAGAAACGTGTCCTTAACTATTTTGTTTTTTGTAATAAACGTAATTTATGGGACATCGATGTTTATTGTACTAAGAAACATAGAATATAAGAGTAGAGATTATTTCTTGATCCTTGTGGGCATCACAGTTGTTATAATAACTTTACTCTTTAACATCTGGATTGGATTCATAAGGTGAGACTTTGAAAAATGGGGGATTACTACCCGCATTAAAGATATAGTAATCATTTATAACTGGTAATAATTTTAGTATATCCATACTTTTTTCAATAAGATCAATATCATCAATATAATACAGAACTATTACATCGAGGTTTTTATCTACTTCAGTATCTTTAAGAAGACTGAGAAAGAATATATAGTCATAATCAAGACCCCTCCCTGGTATAGCATCCGGACAATCAGTTACAAATAAGAATGTATCTCTATATTTATCCATTGCCTTAATATCGAGAATAAAGTGAATAATATCATCCGGATCAATCGGTTTAAATATTTCTAAAGACTGACAGTAGTTAGAGAGAAAGCTCAATTCTTCTATAATACTTTCCGGAGTAACAACACTAAAAACATCTAATATTATGATTTTATTTTTCTTTTGATTACTCGAGTACTGAAGAAAAGAAGTTAATATTTTTAGTGGTTCAACATGAGTATTTATAAATATAATATCCATTTTACACCATCAAGTTATATAGATTCAACAATTGATATTTTACTATTCTTTATCAATTTCCTAAACCATACTGGAGTAACTGGACTGTTTAAGTACTTCAAAATCCTTTTCTCTAATATATATAGATTCAACTCAGCTCTTCGACTAATAATCCTCCCTATAGACTGAACAAAATAGATCATTGCGGGTAAGATATATCCGTATATAAATAATTCATTTGATTTGATACCAAAAAATTCTGATAATAGTGAGTCTTTTAATGGATCGGTAGGCTGTATAGAGAGGCCGTAGATCACTACATTAAAAGCCTTGTTTGTAGTTCTGAATATATTTATACCCTCTGAATAACGTCCCCGTTGGTTCATAACAAGTATGCTTGGTTTTTCTTCATTCAAGAAGTTTTCGATGTCACTTGGATTAGAATCTATAAAAATTCCTATATCTGATAAATCCCCTGTCAACAAACTTTCCTTAATTAAAGAATACATAACCTCTTTAATATCCAATGATGGAACAAAAAGTATAGTTGAAATACCTGTTTTTCTGGTAATTTTTATCGAAAAATCTGATATAAAATAAAAAGAATCTGGTGTCCGATTTACATATCGGCTTGTAACATACCTACTGACGTATATATTGATTTTAGCGGATGATAATGAGTTATATAAATATGGTTCTGAATATTTTCTGAATTTTTTCTTTATTCCAAGACTCTTCAATACACGGCTAAAGAATTTGTAGGGAGATAGAGTTGCTGACGCAATAATAGTTGAATATGATGAATTTAAAAAATTCCTAAAAAATGTAAACTTTGGTAACAGATAAATTTTTATATATTCATCTTCATCAACTACGTGAAAAATAGAATCTAGATCCAGGTTAACTAATTTAACAACAGTATTTTTCTCTGGATTATCAGATTCTGATCCACTATTTAAGGATATATCGTTTATAATTAAAGAGTCGACATAGTGTTCAATAAATTTCTCCTTCATCTTTTTTAAAAGTAAAATAATATATTCCTTACTTAGGTTACTATCAACACCAATTCCATTTTTAAAAACATTTTCAGATAGAAGGGTTCTATCTATTTCTAACACTCTTGAAAGTCTAATTAGAGCTTCTTTATCAAACCTGATCAAGTTTGATTCTATGAAATGGTCAACTAGGTTATGACCCTCATCGATAAAAACACAGTACTTAAATATATTATCTTTTCTAGGTAGCAATCCATTTAACAGATAATGATATGTTGATAAAATGATTTCCGACTCTTGCCCTATTCTTCTAAGGCTATAATATGGACAAATGCCATTATCTATAAAAAACTCAATAATATCCTCTACGCGCGATTTATCTGTTTGAGAAAAAATCTTTTCCAACCTTATGGCACCCTTATTATTTAACATCTTCCTATAATCGGGACAACGAATACCGTTTCCTAAATATTTGCAGAATAAGTAACTAATTTCATTATTATATATATCTCCATAAGGACATGCAAGATCCTTACCAACTAAAACTGATATCTTTGGATAAATATCTAACGAAAAAGCAATTCTTACAAGTCTCTCCAAGTATTCATTTATTTGAGTATAAGTCCTACAAAATATGTAGGACCTAAGACTAGCTGTTATAGGGTATAAAAAGGCTAATATGGATATTAGCAACGATTTTCCTGATCCGGTCGGCCACTCAATAAAGTGAATTCCTGGTTTACCCATCATATAAAAATACTTTAAAACTAAATCATTATCCACACCATATTGTTTTGACAACTTATAAGTATACTTATTAACGGCTCCACTTATCATTCCATATATCTATAGTTAAAAAATATAATAACGGATGATTATCCAGTGAAAGTATTATATACGGGAACGATGAATCATTATATTCTTAAGAATATGTTAATATTTCTTTAAAGTAGAATGAAATATTTTGAACATGCATTATTAAAAGAGAACAGTATAGAATATAGAGAATATCAAGATAAGATTTCGGAAAAGGTATTAAAACACAACACACTTGTGGTTCTTCCTACTGGTACTGGTAAAACTATAATTGCGTTGCTTACATCAGTTAAATGGTTGGGGAAAAATATGGATGCAAAAATATATTTTTTGGCACCTACCAGACCACTAGTAAATCAACATTTCAACTTATTCAGAAAATATTTAAGACAGGATACTTTATCATTGGCTGTATTGACAGGTGTAAACAAACCAAATTCGAGACAGTTATTATGGAAAAATAGAATAATTTTTGCAACTCCTCAGCTTATGTATAATGATTTAGTTAGAGAATATGTAAATGTAAAAAGCAACGATTTAATAATTTTGGATGAAGCTCACCGTGCAGTTGGGGAGCATTCTTATGTAAAGATAATCAAATTACTAGATACACGGAACATACACCCAAGAATATTAGCATTGACAGCATCACCAGGTGGAACAGATAAAACTTTAACAATAATGAAAAATTTAAAATTAAAAAATATTGAGATACATACACATGAAGACCCCATAATATCTAGATATTTTCATGGATATACGGTATCTCCAATTTTTGTAACTATTGACCCTGTTCATAAACATATGATAAAATTGTTACTGTCTACATTAGATAATTATATTGACCGTATAAACTCTATTATACAAAAATTTGGATATAAGATATCCAAAAGTAGACTGTCGTATACATACTTAAAGGGGATGAAGGATGAGATCATAGAAACACATTATTCTGTAGTTAAAGACAATGAACTGAAAATAATTAAGAAGCTATTCTATGAAATAATATATCTGGAAAGGATTTTAACATATCTCGAAACATACACATATAAAACAGCTAAAAAACTTTTAGATGAAATCTTTGGGTCAGACACGAAAATAAAACGAAGGGGGTTATCTCTTTATTATAACAGAGAACTAAGAGAAGTATACCATCTACTTTCAAGGGCCCTTGATAAGAAGGTTTTTAATAAGAAAACAGAGAAGCTTTTGGAAATAATTAAAAAACGAGATTTCACTAAAGCATTGATATTTACAAGTTTAAAGGATAATGCTGTTGAACTATATGAAATAATAAAAGGTAGAGATCACAAAGTGGGGATATTAATTGGCCAGACAAGGGGTAAAGGAGTAATCGGAATGAAACAAGTTCAACAGTTAAAAACTTTAGATGATTTTAATAAAGGAGTTACTCGTATTTTAATAGCTACTCATGTTGGAGAAGAGGGATTAGATATTTCTGAGGTTGACTTAGTTATATTTTTTGATAATCCTATAAGCGCAATTAGAAGAATACAGAGAATGGGGAGGACAGGTAGAAGAAAAAAAGGTAGAGTTTTATTTCTAATAAATAAAGATACTAGAGAAGAGGTAAAATATTATGTAAGTACAAAGAAATACAAGAAGCTTATATCGGAATTAAAGGAGCTTAAGAACATATTAGAAGAAGAATCTAGTAAAAAATCATTGGAAGACTACATATCTGTTAATATTGGCTTCGAAAATAGGGATTTTGGAGAGGGATATATAGTATACATAGATGCCCGGGAAAAATCCTCAATTATAAATATTCTGAGTACAAGGGGCATTCCAGTAAAAATTGAAAATTTAGATGTAGGCGATTTTATAGTAGGTGACTACATAATAGAAAGAAAGACGGTACATGACCTAGCTAAGTCTATATTCGATGGCAGAATATTTTCTCAGTTAAAGTCACTCTCTAACATAGGAAAGGGGAAATTGATCTTTTTAATAGAAGGGAAAAAAATTGATTTCTTAAAATATTCAACGTTAAAAGCATTTCTAGGTGTAGTTTACACAATCATTTTTGACTTCAATATTCCTATCTACTTCTCTGAAAATGAAGAAGAGACAGCAGAATTAATTAGTTATCTCTATTTTAAATCCGTTGAAAGAAAAAAGAAAACTGAGAGAGTAAGATATGAAAAGAAACCCAGGGATATCCATGAAATTCAAAAACATGTTTTATCTGGCATCCCCGGAATAGATAATAAACTAGCAGAAAGATTACTAGAAAGGTTTGGAAGTCTAAAAAACATCGCTAACGCTACACCAACTAGATTAATGGAAGTAAAAGGTGTAGGAAACGAACTAGCGATGAGGATATATAAGGTATTTAACTATATTGAAAAGAAATCATAGCTATAAGTCTTTCAACTCTTTTAAAAGCTTTATATAAATCTCAATACTCCTAACTATCTCTTCATCCAATACATCTTTGTCTTTTATCATCAAACTTAATGACCTTATCACTTTTTCTCTCAATTCATTTTTAATATTTTCTTCTAAAAACTTTAGATATTCCTTTATATCCTCCGCTATTTTAATTTCTCTATTACATATTCCACAAAAATATTTTGTACCTTTTTTCAAAAGAGGTGTAAGACAAATAGGACATTCTATATCTGTAAGAGACCAACCTTGTTTAATATAACCACTCAATATAGATTCTTCTTTACTAGTCATCTCCTACCCAGTAAAATAAATAAATGATTAGAGAACATTAAAACTATATGGAATTTTTAATTCCTATAGGAGGTGACTTTCAAATGCCAAGAAAAATGAGTAAAGAAGAGATAACTGAGAAATTTGAAAATGCTAAAGAAATTCTTGAAAAAATAGTGAATAACAGACAGATTCCACGTAATATAAGAAGACTAGCTGAAGAAACCATAAATTTATTGGATGATCAATCCTTATCACCTGCTGCGAGGGCAGCCAGCGCTATACAAAACATTGAAAATATGGCATATGATCCAAACATGCCTATATTCGCTAGAATGTGGGTATGGCGATGTGTTGCAATTCTTGAACCAATACGCGACTAAATTATTTTTAATATTGACAACTACAGAATTCTGGGAGGGGTTCCCCTAGCCTGGCCAACGGGGGCAGGTTCAGGCCCTGCTGGCTTAGGCCTTCGTGGGTTCAAATCCCACCCCCTCCATAAGTTATGAGCCGGGATGCCCGAGCGGCCTAAGGGGTCGAGGAAAACCGCCCAGGCCTCGAGATCCCTCATCGGGTTAGCCGATGGGGCTATGCTCCGCGTGGGTTCGAATCCCACTCCCGGCGTCACAATAAAAAAGGTAGATAAAATGAATATTGATAGATTCATCAAATTAGCGAATAACTATGGATTTATATTATCATATAGAGCCACAAAATTTCTAGAAGAAAATATCAGTAGAATAGACGAAAAAGACTTTATCATGTTTCTAAAGCAACATGACAAAATAATAGTAGAAAAGGAAGATATTGAAAATCTAATTAAACAAAAAATGGGGGAAGAAGAGACCTCTTTAGTAGATATTAAAGAAAATATTGAAATAATTTACAACCCATCCAA
>DQVL01000074.1 GCA_015661745.1 Thermoprotei archaeon
ATTGCCGATAGTGTAGATTCGATAGCGGAGATAACGATTAATAGGGCTTTAGAGACTCCTGAGGAGACGGTTAAGTGGATAAAAGAAGTTAGTGAGTCTGTAGTGAGATAGTTCAATCCACTATTTTTATAATTGGTGGTGTAGTGCGTTTATGGGTTGATTTATAGAATCTATTTAAGACTAGGTCAACCTCTGCCTCTTTAAAACCATATTCTATTATGTCAGACCTATTTTTCTTGAGGTCATAATATAGATATAGAATTGCATCTATCCTGTTATAAGTTAATCCAATCTCTTCCTCTGCTTTATGCCCCCTCCATAGCTCAGGTGAACTAGGTTTATAGGCTATATATTCAGGTATACCAAGTTCTATAGCTAATTCCCTCAATTGAGTCTTGTATATATCTCCGATGGGTAGTATATCTACTCCTCCATCTCCATATTTAGTGAAGTATCCAATTAGAAGTTCACTCTTATCTCCAGTTCCAACGACCAAGGCATTAAGCCTCTTAGCCTCAGCATATAATATAGTCATTCTTATCCTTGCCATTGTATTTCCTTTTATAACGTCATCTGTAAATGCTAGGACACCGTCGAAGCATTTGATCAGGGGTTCAATATCTATTAGTCTAAGGTTATCCTGAGGTATGTCCAACATCTCAACCATAGTTAAAGCATAGTCGATGCTCTCCTTAGGTGTAACCGCGGATGGCATTATATATACATATACATTTTCCTTACCTATTGATTCTACTAGAAGAGACAATGTTGTACTACTATCTAGACCCCCACTTAAACCTATGACTCCCCGGTCTATCCCAACTTCCCTAAAGTATTTCCTAAGTTTAGTAGTTATTGTTTTAATGACCTCTTTATAGTTGAGTTTTGGCGGTATCTCTAACCTCTCCATATAAATCTATATTTGAATGTTTAGGTTATTTATCATGTTTTGACAATTGATTATATAGTATTTGGTGGTCTCTATGGTTAAACGTTCAATAAGGTTTATCCCCCTATTTAAAATATTTGATGGTAGTGAAGTCTCTATACCCATGATAAGCTATGGAGATTCTGGTAAAAGAGTCTTGATAGTTACTCCACTACATGGTAATGAGGTTACTCCTATCTATCTAATATGGAGGGTTATGGAATATATAGAGTCTAGTGATGCTCTAAAGGGTTCACTAGATATAGTTTTAGGTGTAAACTTCTATGGTCTACTCTTTAATATGAGGGTTGATCCACTATCTGGGAGGGATATAAATAGATCATTTCCTGGTGGTGATGAATATGGATCTTCAGGCCATATCGCAAAGTCTATATATGAATTGGCTCATAAGGGTTATGACCTTGTTTTAGATATCCACGGCGCAGGATATTCCATCCCCCATATAATAATTGATTATCTGGATTTGGAGGTTACTGATTATTTGATTGAGGTAGCTAAATATTCTGGTATACCCTATATATGGGATTATTATGATATGGAGAAGTATTATGGATTTGGATTGGATAGGACGTTAACCGGTTCACTTGTTAAATTAGGTGTTCCATCACTTACATATGAACTACCAACAAGTGGATATTCTGATAAGGATATGGTTAACTCATTTAATGGATTGATTAATATCTTAAGCTATTTAGATGTCTTAGATTGTGACAAGCTCGATGTAGAAGATTATCCAAAGGAGGTAAATGGTTTATTTAGGAGGCGGTTATATAGTGAGCATGGTGGGTTTATAGAAGCTTTTAAAGAACCCGGTGAATACTTTATCCAATATGAAGATCTAGCTGTCATCAAGAATATTCTTGGTGAGGTTTTGGAGAGGATACGTGTAGATAAAGAGGGATATATCATATCTATTAGGAGAACAGGTGTGGTTAAACCATATGAAGGCGTTACATCAATAGCAACTGTAAGATGATATATAGAGTTAGACATATCTTTAGAAAGATATTTAGGGTTAGAAGAGGTTTAAGAGATATTCTTATACTCTCAATATTAGTAGGGTTTATCTCTGGAGGTGTACCACTCCTATTTTACTACTCCCTTGAATACGTATCTAAAACATTATTGTCAGGCTATCTCGGTATATCACCTGGAACAAATAATGTTAAAAATTGGTTTTATATACCAGTTATGGTCTCTCTAGGTGGATTTATAGCTGGGATATTGGTATATAGCCTAGCTCCTGGAGCTGAAGGACATGGAACAGATGCTGTAATAGGTGCTTTCCATAGAAGAAGTGGATATATCCCTGTTAATGAACCCATTATAAAGTTTCTAGCCTCTATAGCAACTATAGGTTTTGGGGGTAGCGCTGGTAGAGAGGGTCCCATGGCCCAAATTAGTGGGGGATTGGCATCTATAATCTCAAGAGTTTTTGGAGCTCCAATTTATATACAGAGGATTGCTCTTATAATCGGCTTGGCCGCTGGAATAGGAGCTATTTTTAAGGCTCCTGTAGGAGCGGCTATATTTGCGATAGAGGTGCTTTATCTTAGGGATTTCGAGTCTGACGGTTTAATTCCAGCTTTTGTCGCGGCTATCTTAGGCTATACAATATTCGGATATTTTACTGGATATGAACATATATTTGTTCTTCCATATAAACCTATTTTCACTCCCTTTGAGATTGCGTTGTTCAGTTTATTGGGTATAGCCACGTCCCTAACTGGGGTTATATATGTAAAGACATTTTATAAAGTGAGAAGTTTTTTTGGTTCACTAGATATTCCACCATACTTTAAACCTATGATAGGTGGGTTCTTTACAGGATTGATAGCTCTCTTCTTTCCCCAGATATTGGGTGGTGGATATGAATGGACTACGATATTGGCTTCTGGAGAGTTCCCAGTATTCCAATTTGGGAGTTGGTTATACCTAGATTTAAATCGAGACTTTCTCCTAGTAATATCTATATCAATATTACTTATCATCCTAAAGATATTGGCTACTTCCTTCTCGATTGGTAGTGGAGGGAGTGGAGGTGTATTTGCACCAGGACTTTTTATAGGGGCTCTAACAGGATACTTATTAGCGGCAATATTAATTAAATTATTTCCAGGGTTGATTGGGGAACCTATGAGATTCATATCAACATTTATGATAGTGGGTATGCTAAGTCTCTTTGGAGGTATATCCAAGGCTCCATTAGCTGTACTTATAATGGTTAATGAGATGGTGGGATCATATGAATTAATGGGTCCCGCAATGATATCTATTGCTATTTCATATTTCTTGACTGGAAGGATCACTATCTATTCTGAGCAATTAAGGGATAGAGAGCATTCTCCGGTACATTGGGTCCATAGCTAGACTTCACATTATATCTATTATTAAAATAGGAACTTCCTTCTCTTTCTAAGTATCCAGACAATATCTCCATCTTTAAGTCTATAATTAGGGTCGGGTATTAGAATATCTCTATTATGGATTATCATAAGTGGATAAACTATATCTTTGGACTTCTCAATTACCATCTTAAGAGGTTTATTTCTAAACTTTGATTTAGAATCTATCTTAACCTCTTCCAGAGAAGCGGTATCACTCTCTATCCTGAAGAATTCAATGAATCTTATACCCCGTATTGAGGCTTCAATCATCGTTGCACCTGTCTCAGCAGGGTTTATAATATTTGTAAAACCAAGTTCCCTAGCTATCTTCTCATATACTGGGTGTTCAACCCTTACTATTATATTTTCAATACCTAGATTCATACCGATCAACCCAACTAATATATTTGTTTTGTCATCACCGGTTACACATACTAGATAGTCTGCTCTACTCAACTCTGCCTCCTCTAATACAGTTGGATCTGTCGCGTCACCCCTGATTACATGAGCCCTAGTCTTCGATAATACTTCATCACATCTTTCAATATCTTTCTCAACTACTGTAACATCAATATTTCTATGTTCGAGTTTTTTAGTGAGGATTAGTCCTGTAGCTCCACCACCTACAATAACTACATACATTTAACATCACCACACTCCAAATTTATTTAAATCGATAAATTGTATATTTTAGCTTAGTTGGTGATAATAAGTGGCTGGTAAAGTATGTAGAGAATGTGGCGCCGAAAATCCTTTAGATGCCGTATACTGTATAAAATGTGGCTCTAAAATTGAGGATATCAGTAGAGACAATTTTATTTCACAGAATCAGTTGTTTTTAAGACTTGCTACGATAGTCTGTATAGCGGCAATACTTGATTTAATGGTAAACTCTATATCATGGGGTCTCTTCAACATCGCGTTATATACAGTTTTTGCTATATTAGGTATTATAGGAGGTCTACTCGTGTTATATGGATTCTTTATCGCTCCCTATACCAAGAAGATTAGGTTTGTATATCTAGGTTCTTTAATAGCTTCCATAGGATTCCTAATTGTTTATCTACTACCAATTATGACTGGTAGGGTACTCTTCTTCCCTGTATGGCTTATATTAATATATATCTTTCTAATGATTAGGAAATATGGTATTGAGCATGTCGGGAAAGAAGGTTGAGATAGTTGGGCTAGATGAATATGGCAAGTTATATGGATTGTTGGATGGAAAGAAGATATATTTTAGGTATGGTATACCAGGAGATATAGTTAGGGTAGATATTAAAAAGGTTCCTAAGGGTAGACGTGGATACGAATTATGGGCTGAACCTATTGAGGTTATATCATATGGTGATGGTAGGGTTGA
>DQVL01000065.1 GCA_015661745.1 Thermoprotei archaeon
ACTATGGGAATGTTATATGGAGGTGGAATAGGTTTTACAGTACCAAGTGGTCAATATATTCTTCTATCTAGTGTACCTGAGGGAATGAGAAATACTGCATCCTCTGTATATGCTAGTGGATTTGATATTGGTGGAAGTGTATTGGTAGTTCTACTCTCTTATATTGCACAGGTATATGGATTCTCAACCTCATATCTATATATGACATTAGCCCTTCTACTATCAATGGCTATACTATATATTAGTTTGAAAAGACTTGGATGCTAAATAGACTCCATTAGATGTTTAACAGCCTCCTCCAATTTGGTGGTGGGCATTAAACAACTGTAGTTTCTACATATATAGATTGTAGGCTTATCATCAATAGCATCATAATATTTTACGTAACTTGAGATTTTGTCAATCCCACCATATTTAAAGTGATATATCGAGAATGGACTATATACCCTAGATAGTTTAAGCATATATTCCCTACCCAAACCTATATCACTACCTGGAACTACAACAACCTCTAGACCACCCTTAAGAACATATAACATATCAATTATCAACATAGGAGCTGCGTCAACAGCCTTCTCAATATCTGGTAGAAGAGTCTTCAATATTTCATGGGCGATAGACCAGTATCTCTCCTCCCCAGTCAATCTTGAGAGACGTATAAGTTCATGTATAGCTATAGATAATCCACTTGGGTATGGACCGTCAAAGATATCTAGGTTATGATGTGGAATATCTCTAATGTTTTTCTGTGTATGTAGAAGTATATTAACGTCTTCTACATAGAATTTGTCTAACATCTCATCGGTAAACTCTAAAGCGAGTTTAAGATATTTATGGTCGTTTATTGACATATAGGCTTCTATCAACATATGGATGGTATATGCATAGTCATCTAGTAAAGCAGGGTTATAGCTACAGCCATCTATATATACATGGTATAATCCATTATCATAGAATCTCTTTATAAACTCATCTATAGAGAGTCTAGCCCTCTCCCTCAAATCTATATCATCAAATATCTTCGATACATATGCTAAAGAAGCTAGAGTCATTGCATTCCAATCACATAAAACCTTCTTATCAACATTAGGCTTTATCCTCTTACTCCTAGCATCAAACAATTTCTCTAATATAGAATCGATTAAAGATTTAAACTCCTCAAATTTATATCCCAACTCTTCAGCTATTACCTCCCAACGATAACGTGGATATATAATGTTAAAGCCAGTCCTTTTACCGGTTGATTCCTCAAAATAGTTTCCATCCTCTCGGAGGTTGAAGGCTTTCATGGCAAGGTCAGCTTCATCACTTAATACCCCTTTAATCTCATCTATACCCCATATATAATATCTACCTTCCATACCCTCGGATTCAGCATCTAACGCACTATAGAATAGTTTACCATCATATAACTCTCTATACAAGAATTTTATGATATCTTCTATGGTCTCTCTATATAGATAGTCACCAGTTAATTGATATGCCTCAGCATATGATCTAATGAGCCAAGCCTGGTCATATAGCATCTTCTCAAAATGGGGTAGCTTCCAAACCATATCAGTACTATATCTATGGAAGCCACCGCCTACCTGATCATATATACCACCCATCCTCATAGAGTCAAGTGTTTTCAGAGCCATCTCCAAAGCAAGTGAATCCCTATATATACTCCAGTATCTCAAGAGAAATAATATTCTATGTGGATTTGGAAATTTAGGTGGATCACCGAAGCCACCGTTAAATTCATCGAATGATGTCGATAACCTCCTATATAACTCATTTATAGCTTCTTCATTAACTTCCTTATAATCATTCCCTACAGAGAATAAACTGGTATTCAATATCGTCTTTACCACGTTATCCGCATAATTTATAACTCTCTCTCTATCCCCCCTCCATAACTCCCTAACTCTCCTAGCCAACTCAATAAGTGTTTCTCTAGGGAGATAAGTCGATATAAAAAAGGGCTTCCCATCTGGGGTGATGACTACTGTTAAGGGCCATCCACCACTTCCCAATATAGACATGGCATACTTCATATAAATTGAGTCTATATCAGGCCTCTCCTCTCTATCCACCTTAACACATATAAAAGTCTTATTCAGTTCTTCAGCAACCTCCCTATCCATGAAACTCTCTCTATTCATTACATGGCACCAGTGACATGTATAGTATCCAATAGATAGGAATATAGGTTTATCCTCCTCCCTCGCCCGCTTAAAAGCCTCCTCACCCCATGGATACCAATCTATAGGATTATCCTTATGTAGCCTAAGATATGGACTATTCTCATTAGCCAATCTATTTCCCATATTAATTACCGAAATAAACATGTATAGACTGAGATATAAGGAGATATATTATAGATTGTTATAGAGTTTCAAACGTATGTATAAAGATGATATAATCTATATACATGATTAGCTTAATCAGCCGCTGTAAATATACTTTTTAATTCTCTATATAATTACATGGATAAATTATATATGGTGTAAAGCCATGAAGGATATATCCGTCTCCCTCGAGGATATACTATTAAAAGATGATTTTTATTTGGTTAAGCTTAAAATGTCTATAAGGGGGAGAGAGATAGAATTAACGATACCAAATGTTGTTAAGAAGCCCAGTCTTGTTAGGCATGAATATAGAGAAGAATATTTAGTTATTAAATTAGTTGATGAGACTGGAGAGGGGATAGCCTCCTGCTGTATCCATAAAGATCATATTGAGAAGGGATGCCTAGACTGTGAGAGTCTAATCCATAAACCGTCAAAGCAGTAAGTCTATATAACCCTAGTTATACATCTATTTATCACATATAGATTAAACATAGTATATTGTGGGATAATGTCGGTGGATCCACGTTTCTTCGACTTAGAAATATATTCAATATATAAGGCGGTGAATGAACTCCTCAAAGAACGAACTTGGGATGTAGTCTGGAGGGCTGGCGAGATCCTACTAGAAAATATTTTGGATGACCTCTCCCTGGAAGAGACGTCTGATCCATATACTGCACTCAATAGACTTGCAGACTGGCTGAGAAAAGTTGGTTATATAAAGGATATTGAGGTTAGGCGGATTGGCGAAGATTCTATTGAATATGTCATGTCTAACCCTATTATAACACCTGGAGCTAAGAAATTGATTGGGGAAGGTTTAGTCCCACCACATATATCCACTGCATTAATGTTTGCCCTACTAAAAAAATATGGTTATAAAGCTGAGATGATTGGAGACCCAATATTTCTAGATGATGGGAGAGTAGTCGAGAGATGGAGACTATTTCAAATATAGTCTTTACACAGTATATAGACTTGACAATATATTTTTACACCAAATATCATTTATGGTTTGAATCAAATAATAAGATATAGATCTTAAATATCCCTAAATAAATTATTTGGATATGCAGGGTAGATACGGCGTATATAGAATACCAAGTTTTAAGCCTATAAACCTATTGGATATACTTGCTGAACCTGAGATAGTCTTCTTTGGTGAGGTACATAGAATACCTTGGATAATAGATCTGGCAAGTTATATACTCAGGCTTAGATATGAAGCTGGGCGGATAAAGTTTGTCGGACTAGAATATTTTAATTATAAGATGGAGCATCTAGTCAATGATTGGCTTAAAGATAAGATTTCTTGGAGTGAGTTCCTCGATGAATATATGAAGGGTCCAGAGGGATTCCCATTGGATGAATATCGTCCAATACTCGACTATATCAAGGAGGTTGGTATAGAGGTCATCGGTGTAATGCCTCCTAGAGATGATGCAAGAAAGATATCTATATATGGATTAGATGCTATAAATACCTTACCAGATCCACCTATATCACCAGATGAAGTTAAACTTGACTACCCTGGATATAGAGAGAGGATATTGGAGATGATACCAAAGACCGGTCCAATGGCTAGATTAGATAGAGATAAGATTGTAATGGCACAGGCCTATAAAGATGAGGTTATAGCATATAAAGTTTCAGAGGCATATAAAAGATTCGGATATGGAGTAGTTATAACTGGATATGCACATTCAGAGATCTATGGATCCGCATCTACAAGAGCTAGTATGAGGGGTGTTAAAAACTATATTGTAATAACATCGAGGATAAATCCCCTCCCCGATGTAATAAAAGAATTTGGGAGATACAAAGATCTAGAGGCTAGATATATCGCTATAAAGATATAATTAAATAGCTAGGGCTACACCACCACCCCTTATATCTGCATAAACCTCTGTATACCCCTTATCAACATATTTTAACGCCTGTACAATACCCACTCCCCTACTCGGATATTCAAGGGCTCTTCCATAACTGGGGTATTTAACATCCTCAAATACCGCATCTACCGGTTTTCCATCACCCCATTTTATAAGCATATTCCTCCTAGCTGAAACAGCTGATCCAATATCCATTTTTAGATCCACTATATTCGATATTACTTGACTATGGATCTGCGGCCTCAAATCCCCGCCTGCACATCCAATTATATAGTGGGTATCATCCATTGATAATAGGGCTATTGACAAGGTATGTAGTGGACGTTTCCCTGGACCTGGGCTATTAGGTAGACCCATCTCACTATTAAATCCTATGAGTCTATTCTGGAATGGGATCTCCATAGCGACTAATCCAGATCCGAATGGGTGGAATAGGCTTTGTATGAAACCCAATATATTTCCATATTTATCTGATAACGTGAAGAATGTGGTATCGCCACCCGAGAGTGTTAAACTAGATATTCTATCCCTTATACGTTTCTTATCGATGATTTCCTGTGGATCTATATCCATATAATCTGGGTCAGCGATATACCTATCTCTATCCATATATGACAGGGCTGCAACCTCCATATACTTCATCCACCAATCTAGATCTCTTCTACCCTTAGACAAGCCTATGGACTCCATCATCCTTAGTATCTCTAGTGTGGTCAAGCCCTGTGTATTGGGAGGTAATTCATAGACTTCGAAGCCATTATAATCTATTTTTAAAGGCTTGATAACCTCCCCCCTATGCCTCTCAAAATCCTCAGTAGATAATGGAGATCCCTCGCCATTTAGTTGAGTAACGATTTTATCAGCTATTTCTCCACTGTAGAAACCGTCTACACCCCATTTAGCTATATATTTAAGTACTAGACCCATCTCTCTGAATCGACGTTTTGATCCATATTCAATTGATCCATATACTTTATTCCAGGAGTTGAAACCGGATAACTCCTTATAAAGAAGTTTTGATGCCTTAACAGTTTGATAGGGTATATAAAATCCATTTACAGCCAATGATATAGCCGGCTTCAATAGATCCTTTAGATCCATGGAGCCATAATAGTTATTCATCCATATCCAAGTATCTACCAAGCCCGGGACAGATACTGTAAGACCTCCTCTACGAGGTTTAAGGGATATAAATTGATCTACTGGGAAGGATATGGGTGAACGTCCAGAGCCGTTATATCCAATTATTTCTCCATTCCCAAGTCTAGCCAATATAAATGCGTCTCCACCTAATCCTCCCGTGTGGGGAATAACAACGGATAATACCGAGCTTATAGCAATCGCCGCGTCAAATACATTGCCTCCTTCACTGAGAATATTAATACCAACCTGTGAAGCTAGATATATCCTGGATGCAACGCCATACCTACC
>DQVL01000007.1 GCA_015661745.1 Thermoprotei archaeon
TAGACTTGATACTACTACATTGGAGTGAACCATATCTAAGCCTTGAAGAACAGATTAAAAACCTGGAGTATCTAGCTAATAAGGGATATACTAGATATATAGGTGTAAGTAACCTTAATATAGACGAGTTAGAACTCGCCATAAATACAGTCTCTAAATATGATATTGTGGTTAATCAGGTTAGATATAGTGTATATGATAGACGTATAGAGAAGAAGCTACTCCCATATTGTATTGAAAAAGGAATTACTATACAGGCTTATACACCTTTAGAGAGGGGAGAAGTAGTTAAAGACAATATTTTGAAGGAGGTAGGTAAAAAATATGGGAAGACAGAGGTTCAAGTAGCCCTCAACTACCTAATCTCACAAATAAATGTAATACCTATACCTAAAACAGAGAGGAGGGAGAGGATAGAAGAGTATATAGGTTCATTAGGTTGGAGATTAAAGAAGGAAGATATAGAATATATTAGGAGGAAGATACTATCAAGATACTCCATAGATGATTTGGAGGATGAACAATAAACTGAAAAATATAATTAGGTACAATTATACATATATATATTAAATAGCCAACCAATTTAAATTTGTATATACATTTAATGAAAAGTGGTGATGCCATGACCAAGTTATCAATTATAATGTTCTCGGGAACAGCCGATAAATTAATGCCTGTAGGTGTATTAGCATCAGCTGCTGCCGGATTAGGATATGATGTCGAGATATTCGCTACATTCTGGGGTCTCCTAGCCCTCAAGAAAGATTCTCCTCCACCAGAGGTATCTAAGGACTACGGACCAATTGGAGAAATGTTTAAGAAGGTTATGGAGGAGAAGAATATGCCTTCATTCCTCGACATGCTTAGAGAGGCTAAGGAGATAGGTAACGTAAAAATATATGCATGTGCACAGACCTTCGATATGATGGGGCTTAAGAAGGAAGACCTTGTAGATATAGTAGATGACGTGATTGGAGCAATGGAATATCTTGAGAAGTCAAAGGAATCAGATATAACCTTATTCATATAAATATATATGGTGATAAAAATGGCTACTATAAATCCCGATATAATTGTAGATGCAAGAGGGAGCTACTGCCCTGGTCCACTAATGGAACTTATTAAAACCATTAAAAAGGCTGAGGTGGGGCAGGTCATAGCAGTATATTCATCCGACTCTGGAAGTAAAAAGGATATACCTCTATGGGTTGAGAAGGCTGGACATGAATTAATAGCTATAAATGATAAGGGAGAGTATACAGAATTCCTAGTTAAAAAGAAGAAATAGAACTAAAACACCTATTTTTTATCTTCTGGATATGCATATCTACCTAGAATCTTCAGATAAGCAATTAATACCTCAAGCCCTCTTCTAACATCCTCATCCCTCAAGATCTTCATCAGACTTAATAAACCAGTAACCTTAGTTTTCTTAACCTCCTCCTCAAACTCCATCTGATGATCAGCTAAAGCAGATAAGATCCTCTGTATATTCTCTTTTCTAGTCAAGGCGATAAGCTCAAGGGCATCAGTACCCAATTTTGAGAAGCTAGATATCATCTCCTCACTCAATATAGCTTTTAGAGTCTCACCTAGATAACCAAGCCCCACCAAAGTCTCCATTGCACCAGTCTCCACAAGGGGTTTAATCGACTCCATCACATCATTGAATACCTTGAGATTATTTATGAAGCGTTCAACCTCCCTATTAACCTCCTCATTCTCAAGCAGCTTATCCACCAGATTCCTCTCTCTAGTCATTAAAACACCACCCCAGCCAAGAGTGACTTAGCAGTTATAGACCAATACATCTTATTATATGCAAGTTTTAACCAGTAATATATAAACGATGGTGGGACAGGTTTAGGTGGATTATTATAGTCAAAGACTAATACAGTAGCTTCTCCAAACCCTGTAACTAGGAAACACATGACTTTACCATCATATCTTGATATAGGCTCATAACCCATCAATTCATCTACAATCCTCCTAGAGACGACGGCAGCCTCAAAATCAGCTACAGAGCCCGCTTTAGAGACTGGTAGATTTGTTGCATCCCCAATTACATATACATCATCATATCCAGGGATATTCAAAGTGTATCTATCAACATCAACCCAACCATCCTCATCACCCAAGCCTGAGTCTCTAATTACTTGAGCCCCCTTATGTGGAGGAATTACTATAGCCAAGTCATATCTAAGTTCTTCACCCTCAAGAGATACAATCCGTTTATTCTCGGTATCGACATAGTCTAGATTAAACATAAGCGCCTTATCAATACCCCTTCTATCCATCAACTCATCAACTATATCAGAGACACCTGGAACAGGAAATACTCTAGGTAGAGGATAGAAATAGGTAATCCTAACCTTATCCCTCAAACCCCTCTCAGTGAAATAATCATTTAATAAAAATGCCATCTCAGCCGGTGCCGGTGGACATCTATATGGAATACTTGATACTCCAATTACAATATCTCCACCATCAAATCCAGATAAAACATTCTTGAGCTTCACCGCCGCATCTAGACTATAAAAGTGGTATGTATCCTCTAAACCTTTTACATCCGATGTATCGAGTGCCGCCCCAGTTGAGATCACTAGATAATCATAGTTCTTTACATCCCCATTGGATAATACGACGCTCCTATCATCAATATCTATCTTAACAGCTCTATCTTTAATCCATTTTACCCCTTCCGCGATGAGATTCTGGAAATATGTATAGGACTCCCGCTCATCCATCTTATTGACTGGGATAAGTAGGAAGGCCGGTTGATAATAGTGATATTCACTTGGATTAACTACTTCAATAATTAATTCACCATCTTTAATCATATCTGAAAGCTCATAGGCTAAGCGATTAGATACTATCGTCCCTCCAGTTCCTCCACCTAATACTAAAACCCTCTTCATTATAGACCCATTATGGTATAGGATGTCTATAACACTTATCATTAGATATATATAAGTATACAGAGGTTATTGTGTATATTTAAATACAATGGGATCATCTAGAAGCCACTCATCATCGATTCAGACTATCTAGCTCCATTCATCTCCCAATATTATATACAACAGTTTGATATGAAAAAGATTCTATAGATATGGATATACTTATTCATAAGGCCAAAGTATTAATATGTATATGAAGGCGGTTCTCCTAAAGAGTTTGGGTGAGAGACCAAGCATTACCGATGTAGAGGAACCTATAGAGAGAGATGGATGGATAAAACTTAGGATTTTAAGATCAGCTCTATGCTATAGAGATATACTTACCTATAAGGGGATGTTCCCCCAGGCTAAAACACCTTTAATACTTGGCCATGAATTTACAGGTATAGTCTCGGGAGACTACCCAGAATACGGGTTTTCCAATGGAGACCAGGTATTAACACTCCCATATACATACTGTGGAGAATGTGAATATTGTCTAACAGGTAGAGAGAACCTATGTAGGAGAAGGGAATGGTATGGGGAGCATATCCATGGATCACATACTGAATATATACTTGTAAAGCCTCAGTCCATAGTTAAACTTGATATTAATATAGATCCAAATTATGCATCTATAGCTTCATGTGTAATAGGGATGATTATAAATGGGATTGATAATGCTGGTGGAGTCGAAGAGGGAGATAAGGTGTTAGTTACAGGGGCATCTGGGGGTGTGGGTATACATGCACTCCAGATAGCGAAGGCATATGGAGCCGAGACTATAGCGGTCACAAGAAGTGAGGAGAAAGCAAAATTTATTGAGGAGGCATCTCCAGACCACATTATTGTAGGCGGTGAATTCGCCAAGGAGGTTAAAAAGTTAGGTGGTGTTGATATGGTTATAGAATCTGTTGGGGAACCTACATTCAACCAGAGTCTTAGAAGCCTGAAATGGGGTGGTAGGATGGTGGTTATAGGGAATGTTAATGTGAAGAATGTAGATCTACAGCTAGGACTAATAATACTGAGACAAAATAGTATATATGGAACCCTATCATCAACAAGAAAGACATTATATAAAGCTATAAAACTCTATAGATTAGGTAAGTTAAGGGCAATAGGTATGGAGATGAAGCTCACAGACTTTGATAAAGCCGTTGAGAAGATGGAGTCTGGAGAATCCAGAGGAAGGATATTCCTTAAACCATGATTTAATTGGGGCTCGAATCAAAGGAATATCATCACTATTCAGCCTGCCCATCGTTGATTCTCATCGCCCAATAAATCTATATCATAATATAAAAAAATATTTGATGCCACCCACCAATCGGGGTCTCATACATATTCATACATGTAATACATCTAGATTGCAACATATCAAACTATTATGGAATGATAGTGCCAAGCAATTATAATATGCTCAATATATTTATCTGTTATAAATTCAAGATAGTGACTCCATTCTTCCACAATCTTCATCACAATATTGATTAATCTATAATATACAATATAGATATCAGGGTATTTACACATCATTTACATTATATTTACACAATTTTAACTTTTGAAGAGGACACATCTAACCCTTTTATTTCCCCATTCAAATAGGGGAACATCTATATTACAGTCGTCCATGTATTTTTCACACTCAAATGAGTATGGACATATACTCCAATTGTATATAGCTACACTCTCACCATCGGCGAACCTAATGTCTGAAACATCATGGTATGCCTCATCCTTCAAGACTCTACATGTATATGGATGAGATGGATTTTCCAATACATCACCTCTATATCCCTCTTCCACAACTCTACCCCTAAATAATATATAGACATAGTCAGATAGCCTCTCAAGTAATGTAATATCGCTAGTTGTAACTAGTATAGTCAGGTTAAACCTTTCTCTAAGATCCGATATAAAACTATATATATTATCTCTATATCGATACTCAATTAATGCTGTTGGATTTTCCAGGATAATCATCTCAGGCTCAGCTAAAAGACCAGAAGCAACATAGATAAGATATAGTTTATATATAGATAGGTTATCAGGTCTAATCTGAGAATCAGAATATTCAACTCCATAACTTGATAAAAACTCATCAAAAATCCATCTATAATCACTGGAGCCGAACACCTCCTTAAGCCATTTCAAATGGCTAGCGATAGATCTAAAGCCGAAGACATTCATTGGATCCATAAAGAAGGTCTGGACCCTCCTTCTAATAGGTATCAACTCTTTATCTGAGAGGCTTGTCAATTCCTTACCATCATAATATATTTTTCCCTTAGATGGTTTGAGTAGTCCAGTCAACATTCTTATTAGAAAATATTTCCCACTATATCTATCTCCATATAATACAGTTATATACCCTCTCTTTATATCAAGGTTGATAGAGTCAACAAACTTTATTGTATATTCCTTACCAGCAATTTTATGCTTTACATAGTATGATAGACCTTCTGTTCTAAACATCCTCTATAGATTATAGTGTATACCTCAGATATTAACCTATCAATCCCTCTACATATTCCCTGGTCTTTGGATCAACTGGACTATTAAGTACCTGTGGAGAAGGCCCATATTCAATCAGTTTACCTACGTTATCATCATCCGGCATAAAGACGAGGACATAATCCGAGATTCTTCTGGCTTGGCTTAGTGAATGGGTAACTATAATTATTGTATAACTATTCTTCAGCTTCAAGAGTACATCTTCAATCTTCTTAGTCGATTTTGGATCTAAATATGAGGTGGGTTCATCAAGTAGTAGTACATCCGGCTCTATAGCTAGAGTCCTAGCTAAACAGAGTCTCTGCTGCTGACCAGTAGATAGGTTATATGCACTCTCCTCAAGCCTATCCTTAACTTCATCCCATAATGCAGCCATTACTAAGGCGTTTCTAACCCTTTTATATATAACATCTTCATCCTTTACATTATTTATCCGAAGTCCAAAGGCTACATTCTCATATATAGACATCGGGAAAATAGTTGGTCTCTGAAATACCATACCTATCCTAGTCCTAATCAGATAAACATTGACCCCCTCATCATATATGTTTTTCCCTCTATAATACACCTCACCAACCACTTTTGCACCTGGAATCAAGTCGTTCAACCTATTTAATGACCTTAGAAAACTACTTTTACCAGTTCCAGATGGACCTATAACAGCTGATATAGAATTTTCAAATATATCTACATTTACATCTTCAAGTACCTTCCGCCCACCATAGTATACAGTCAAACCAACTGTTTTTATAACTATATTTACCATATACTACACCTCATACAGCCTATATGAATACCTCAATCTAAAATAGATGGATGTAATAGAGACAAGCATGAAAATCGCTATCAAAACAATTATTACAGCAGAGGCTAACTCCCTATATATAGGCTGTGGCCGAGTAACCAAGTTAAATATATATAATGGTAAAACTGTAAATTCATCAAATAGACTTAATGGGATCGTCTTAGTAAATAATAGTCCACTAATAACAAGTATTGGGGCAGCCTCACCTAAAGCCCTTGCAACAGCCAATATACTACCGGTTAAAGCTCTTGAGAGACCTAATGGAATCAATAGGTTGGTTACAACCTCTTGTCTAGATGCGCCTAATGAGTAGGCAGTCATCTTTAGAGATTCAGGGATAGATCTAAATGCCTCCAATGTAGCTACGACCGTTAATGGAAGGATGAGGAATGACATGGTAATAGCTCCAGTCAATATACTCCTACCAGCACCTAATACATACCCGATGAAGCCTAAGCCGACCAAGCCATATACTACAGATGGAACCCCAGCTAACATATCAATTACAAAATATACTAAGTCTCTAATCCTTTCATTCTCTACAAACTCAACTATATAAATAGATAAACCTAGACCTAATAGAAATGAGATTATACTGGAGAGACCAACTATATATATCGAGCCTATAATAACAGGTAGTATACCGGTCTCACCTGGATCATACGATGGAGAGCCTAGGATAAAGCCGAGGTCTATATGTTTAGAACCATCTATAAATACTTGGATGAAGAAGATAGTTAATATAGCTATGGGAATAATCAGTGTAGCCAATGATGCATACTTCACAGTTCTATCCATCACACATCACCTACAGTCTAGAGACTGTGTATGAGAATCTCTTACTAATATAGAGGGCTACCAGATTAACCATCAATACTATAGCTAGTAGATAGAGGGCAACTCCATATAAACTATAGAATTCTATAGTTCCAAATGGTGCATCACCAGTAGCTACTTGAGCTATATATCCAGTCATCGTCTGCATAGACTCAAGAATATTTAATGTGAATACGGGTTTCGACCCAGCTGCTATCGCCACTATCATAGTCTCCCCAATAGCCCTGGCAAAGGCAAGTATATAGGCTGAAGCTATTCCAGGTAAAGCCGCTCTCAACAATATTCTGAAGATTGTCTGTGACTTCTTAGCCCCTAGAGAGTATGCAGCCATGCGGAGTGAATATGGTATACTATATAGGGCGTCTTCAGCCAAGGTAGAGATGATAGGTGTAATCATAATCCCCATAGCAATCCCAGATGATAATGCGTTATAAACCTCTATATTGGGGAGAATCGTCTTAAGGGATGGAGTTATATATTGGAGGGCGAAGAATCCATATACAACTGTTGGGATTGTAGCCAACAATTCTATGAGTGGCTTCAAAACTCTTCTACTCCTCTCAGAGGCATATTCACTTATGTATATAGCGCTGCCAAGACCCAATATACTTGAAAAGATGATAGCTATAAATGCGATAACTAACGTAGCCCAAACCAATGGGATAGACCCGAAACTCTTATCACTAAATAGTGCAGACCATCTAAAACCAGTCAGAAACTCCCATATCGATATATTCTGGAAGAATGATATAGCCTCTATAAAAACAAATGATGTTATAATAATGAAGAATATACCTGGTAAGATACTTGCTAATAGAGGGATAACCCTAAACCGATTCTCCCTCCTAACCTTCTCACGAAATACCTCCTCATCTATCATAGGTTGATAACACCTTGGGCACCCAATCAAGAGCCAGCTCTACATATCCAACATATACACCTGAATCAATCAACGCATATACCGAATCATAATATAACTTTGGGAGAGGAACATAACCAACATATAATGATGCGTTATATGCATATCTAAGATAGAAAAGTAGGAACTCCTTAACCTGAGGTTTACTCTCTAGAGAATCTATATTTACATATAGATATAGAAGCCTACTAAGGGGGTATCTGAAGCTAATTATATTATCCTCCGTAGGGCTAATAGGTTGTGACCCATCATGGATAGCTACAGCTCTTACCCTATCCCTATTTTCTATATAATATGCATATCCAAAATATCCTAATGCATATTTATCATTTGCAACACCCTGAACAATAAAATTGTCATCTTCACTTGCTACATAATCAATCCTAGATGCACCAGCCTCACCAACCACATACTCAGTGAAGAAGTCAAAGGTTCCAGAGTCGGGGCCGGGGCCATATAGTTTTATGGGTTCATCCGGCCATTCAGGTCTTATATCACTCCATCTCTCTATCTTTGAGTTGGGCATCCATATCATTCTGAGTTCCTCAATAGTTAGGTAATCTACCCAGTCATTATCCTTATTCACTACCACTGCAACCCCATCTATAGCTATTGGGATGACTGTATAATCAACACCATTTGCATATGCCTCCCTAGCCTCATCATCCTTGATAGGGCGTGACGCATCATTAATATCAATCTCTCCCATAATGAACCTCTTGAAGCCTCCCCCCGTACCTGAGATACCTACATATACATTTACAGTTGGGTATCTATCCATAAATAGAGAGGCTATATACTCTGTAATGGGATATACTGTGCTAGATCCATCTATAAACACATTACCACTTATAATCAATTGAGCCTCATCTAACGGTGAATCTATAAAATCTACCGATGTATCATTGTATATATCATATATTGTCGCCCCTATTGGGATACCAAATAAGAAGGCAACTACAATGGAAAATAGAGTTAACCTACCATTCCCCAGTACCATACCAATCAATACATCTAATTACGTTTGAAAAACTATATAGATTAGGTTTTAATTATAAAGAGGACTATATAACCTATATAGAATATGGTGATTATATGGGTGAAGTTATCCATAGAAAGATCCAGAGAACTGGTGGAACAACATATATCGTTTCCCTACCAAAAAAATGGGTTGAGAAACACAATCTCAAAGAAGGAGATTTTATAATACTAGTTATAGACGAAGATGAGATAACCATTAAAACAGAGGAGGAAAGAAGAGAAGAATTATCTGCTGTCATAGATGTGAAGGATATAGATCCCAGACTTATGGAACGTCTCGTGATATCATATTATCTAGCTGGATATGACATAGTAAAGGTGGTCGATAAAAAAATTTCTGAAGAATATAGATCCCATATCAAGAAGATTATAAAGAAGAAGATGATTGGCTTCGAGGTTATTGATGAAGATATCGACATTATAAAGGTAGGATCTCTAGTTAAGGAGAAGGAGTTATCCCTAGATATAGCTGTATCAAGAATGTTTAAGATAGGCAGATTCCTACTAGAGATACTCCCAGATGTAATACTTGAGCATAACGAGTCAAATGCAAGGCTAATTATACAGACCGATGACGATATGGATAGACTCTATCTATATATTATACGTATGGTGAGAAAGACTAGGGATAGAAGCTTTGATGTAGGGAGGTTAATAATAACATCGATGTTGGCGAAAGCCTTAGAGAGAATTGTTGATCATATAGTCAAGATAGCATATACAGTAATCGAGATTTCTAAACCTATTGAAAAGAATATCCGCAAGATGCTCTATAACATTCTCCATATTTCAAGTGAGATCTACGTATCTACATATAATGCATATATACATAAAGACATTATACTGGCAAATGAAGTTATATCTCGGGTAAAGAATACATCGAGAAAATTTGACTACATAACCAATAAACTAAGAGAAGACGAAAAACTAAGTAGTGAGGAGATAATACATATAAACACTATACTCGAGAGTGGTAAAAGAATATGTGAATATTCAGCTGATATATGTGAGATGATCATCGATCTAAATATATCCAATATAAGCACTACAAGTCTTTTTTAAATGGTTAAAAAACATTATTGTATAACTGAGTATACCCATTTATAACATGTTATGATACTTAAAATAGGTTGGATATGAAGAGATATGACTATATAGTTGTTGGTGGTGGGGCAGCGGGATTCTCAAACATAGTTAAACTTAATGAATTATCCGATGGTAAAGCTACTATCCTACTAGTATCCAAAGGACCTTTGGGAGGTACATGTGTAAATACTGGCTGCGTCCCATCAAAGACACTTATAGAAGTGGCTAGACACATCCATAACATAAATAGATTTAGAGATAGAGGGCTAGAGATAGATGGATACCAATATTCTTTTGCGGAAACCCTTAGAAAGATTAGAGAGGTAGTGGAGGAACTGAGAGTAGGAAAATACGAAAATATATTGAAAGAGTTTGATAATGTAGAATACATATTTGGAGAAGCCAGATTTATAGATAGAAATACTTTGGAGATAAACCATGGGGATAAGTTTGAAGTTGTAGGAGATAAAATATTGATATCTACCGGCTCTCGACCAGCAATCCCACCTATAGATGGACTAGATAAAATTGAGTATCTCACAACAGATAATCTATGGAGCCTAGATAAGAAACCTGATTCAATAGCTATCATAGGTAGTGGGGCTGTGGGACTAGAGATTTCACAATCTCTAACAAGGCTAGGTATAGAAGTATATTTAATCGAGGTTCTAGACCGTCCAATACCAAATACAGAGCCTGAGATATCAGAGATGATAAAGGATAGATTAGAGGAGGAGGGTGTAAAGACATATTTCAAAACTAGGGTTGAGAAGATATGGAAACAAAATGATAGGGCAATTCTCTCATTGATAGGGCATGAAGGAAAGAGAGAGATTGAAGTCGATAAAATATTACTTGCTACAGGTAGAAAGCCTAATACCGAGGGATTAAACCTTGAGAAGGCGGGTGTAGAGGTTGATGATAGAGGCTTTATAAAGGTAAATAGTTATATGCAGACTACAAACCCAGATATATATTCAGCTGGTGATGTAGCGGCTTCACCGAAGCCGGCTATGCTAGAGACAATAGCTGCTAGGGAGGGGGTAGTAGCAGCATTTAAAATGACTGGACACACCCCAAAACCAATTGACTATAACGCCATACCCGTAGTAGTATTTATAGATCCAGAGCTGGCTTTTGTCGGTAAGACCGAAGCCCAAGTCATGAAAGAATTAGGTGTATGTGCATGTAGAGGGGTGAAATTCTCCAGTTTGCCTAAATCGAAGATCATAAACCATGATGAGGGATATGCAAAGATAATTATAGATCCATATACAAGAGAGGTTAAGGGTGTACATGTATACTCTCCCTATGCATCAGAGATTATTCTACAGGCATCACTCTATATACGGCATAGGTATAAAGTAGAGGATATATTGGATGTGATACAGGTATTCCCAACAGTATCAGAGATTGTTAAGTTATCTGCCCAAGCATTTATACGTAGAGTGGATAAGATGCCATGCTGTGTAGAATAACTAATCAAAATCTATAATTTTTACATCCCCAGAAGAGAGGGCCTCCCTAACATAGTATATAGCATCATCCTCATCAACACCATACTCCTCAAGTAGAGACATAGCTTTATTAAGGGCTTCCTCAAGAGTTAATGGAGATGACTTAGATAATAGATTTATAACCTTCCTCCTTACTTCTCTCCTCCTTAAGAAACTCTCTCTAAATACTCCTCCACCATAAACCAGATCTCTATATATAGTTTTGGACCATGATACATATCTCCTAAACTGCTTACCATCCTTCTTCACCCTACCCATATAGAATAGGGGTTTTATAAGGTCTAGACGCCATGTATAATCTTTGTCAAACAACTCAGCTGCATATATGTTTTTAACCTCACCCACTACCAAGACATGGTCACCAATAACAATATTATTTGATAGGTTAAGCTCCATAGCTAGATAGGCATCCTCAAGGAGTGGGGCATTAAGTGCTTCACCCCTAAAAATTTTAAACCCTCCCCTTCTAAGCTTATCCATAAAAAATCTTTCTGAGACATCACCCAAATATGGCGTCTTATCAACATATTCAAAACCAATAAAATTTAATCCATATATCTTAGCCTTATCAATAAGTTTATATGTGTATCTCTCGAAACCTATAGCCACACCTATATAGAATGGCTTAAATGAAAGCTGTGTCCACCAACTAGCTAACATACCACCTAATCTTCCTCCATACTCAGCTGTAACTATGATAGGCTTTGAGGGATATAGAAGTTTCTCCCCAATAGATAAATCTATATTCTTAAGCTTCATGTAAAAAAAGATAAGGAGGGATGATATATAGAATCCTAACCAGATCTCTTACCAACTTTATAGAGAAGAACAAGTCCTAATATGAAGAAAGCTATTATATTGAAGCCCTTTAGTGGATGCCCAGCAAATAACAAGGCTCCAATACCATTTGGTATACCAGACCATGCTAGATAACGCCCAAGCATATTAAAGGTTGGTGCTGCCGGAATAGTAACTATAAACAAATATATTAAATTTGGCTTGCCAAGTATATCCCTAAATATCCTATCTCCAACTACTGCAAGCATGATCAACCATGTTAATGCTATATGGTACCAGCTACCGGGACTTAAATGAGCGTTCTCTAAACCTCTAGGGGAGTTCCTTGCTGGGGCTGTACCTATAAACTCCTCAGGATAAGGTCCTGGATAATCAACTCCTTCAGGCTGTTTATATGTAACAGTTATATCTGGACTTACATCCC
The DNA here is from genome assembly GCA_015661745.1 of Thermoprotei archaeon. Classification (GTDB taxonomy): domain Archaea; phylum Thermoproteota; class Nitrososphaeria; order Geothermarchaeales; family JDFR-13; genus SZUA-1514. The sequence continues at coordinate 12,884 of DQVL01000007.1, forward strand.
ATACAAGAGCTATATATGCACCCTGTGCTACAAGTATAAGAATACCTATGAGGCAGACAGCCGCTGCAACCCTGATACTTGTCAGGTATCCTGTAACGTTAACCTTGGAGATTATACCAGTTGTATATAATGCACCCATAACTGGGATTAGATAGTATATGCCAGCTGGTAGAACCCATACCACACTTGGAAAGATATCCAATACAAAGAGTATTAACCCAATGGCGAGAAGTGGTAGAGCTATAATCATAAGTTTATACATTCCATCAAATATCGAGTCAGGAATCTTCAAGGCCTTAGCCAGAATCAAGATTATAAGGGCGCTTAGGGCGAGGAGTGCTGTATGGTCATGTAATTGTATTAGTGCAGAGGGTCGAATCGGTAATTCAGCAACTTTATATAAACTTGTGATCATAAATCCAACTATCACGCCGATGGCAATTATAATGAATGGAACTAGAAATATCTTCCTAGGTATTGATACATCACTTAAGATGTCATATCTCCCTTGTCTAACCTCCTCAGAATATAGATAAGGCAGTTTCAGACCAGCTGCTGAGAGAGCCACTATAGATAAGGCTATAAATCCAACTGCCTCCAGCAACCCCGCTACAACACCTAATATAGGTACTTCATAATATGAGCCAACTAGTGGAGCCTCAAACCTCCAGATAAGTCCACCACCCAATTCATAATAAGCTGCTAACACCCCAACCCATAAAACAGGCCCTATAAAAGTACCTACGACAATAAACTTTTTAACCCAATCCTTCAATTTAAGGCTGGGGAGAACCATAGCCGCAATCAATATAATCGCACTCCACCATGCAGCATGGGCATGACTGACTTTCTGCCATGGAGGGGCTAACATACCCCATGCTAAATACCACCATACCGCAACCATACCGACAAGTGTTCCAGTACCTATTGATATGATCGAAGCGACGAATAAGGGTATATTCAAACCTAACTTGATATCATTATCCATATACACCACCATTTACGTAAACATCTAAATTATTAGGCTATAATATTAGATATACATATAAAAAATTAAGTTGGTCTATTATACAGTTTATTCATATGATAAATAAGGATGGAGGGGGTTATATTTCGATAAATATAGATGTGTAATTGTATTGGCGTACAAAATAAATTTAATATATATCATTAACTTCAAAATGCTGCCTACCAACACTTAATAGACACTAATTACTAGTGCACCCTAGTAAACTCCTCCACATTTACGCATGATGGCCTCCCATCGATAGAGTTAAATCGTTTTTGGAGATTCATCATCTAGAAGTGACATAATATAAAGTTCCTTCACTATATTCAA